>JAMXLJ010000117.1 GCA_024281095.1 Acidimicrobiia bacterium
GGATGCGGTGCACCCAGTCGATGTCACTCTTGGCCCGAACTGCCGGTTCGACCGTGAAGACGTGGTCGTACTTGTTCTTGAAGTACCGAGCTTCGTGCGCTCGGAGGCCCGCGAGCGCCGTCGCCACCGGCGATGACTCGAGCCCGACGGTCGAGACGTTGACGAAGTCCACGGCGTAACTCATCTCGTCGTTCCGTCTAGTCGTCGGAGGCTGAGGACGTCAACGAACCGAGGGTCAGAGCTGTCTGTCCGCGTCCCTGGCCTGCCGGTCCACCGTGCGGCTCGAGCGTTGATTTGCTGTGCGATGCGTGTGCGAATCCCGTGGACGCTCGTGTACTACGACGCGATGAGCTTCCGGGGGCACAAGCCACCCGCGGAGCCGTTGCTACCGGGAGTCCTGCGTCCCGCGTGAGCGGTACTGACGCGCGGCGCCTCATCTCGCTTCGTATGAGCCAGCGCGAGACGAAGCACGACGTTCAGACCTCGGGGGACGGTGTGGATCCTGCTGCGATGCGCAGCAGGCGGCGGATCCCGTCGACGACGCCGGTCGGCGCGCCCGAGGACGGCGAGCCGCCCGGGTGTTGGGGCGCGATCCGCACGCGCAGCGCTCCGGGCCGGATCGTGAAGTGCAGGGGTGGGTCCATCTTCAAAGCCTCGCCGTCGATTCCCATCGGCACTGGTGCGTCGGCTTCGACGGTGAGCTCGGGTGCTTGCCAGCTCGAAAGGATCGGCGCGGGCGGCCGCGCTTGGTCCGGATCAGGTGTCGACACGATTCCGAGCACGCCGCGGTCGAGCCGCGGACGGGTGCCGGGTGCGACGAGGCCACCGAGCCGGTAGGGGTTGTTCGACACGAGCAGTACTGCGGCGGACCGATGCGCCGTGCCGTCCGGCCCCGTCCAACGAAGGCGGTGCTCGGCCGAGGGCTCCTGGCCGACGACGTCGGGCACGGTGTCCAGCAAGGTGTGGAGCTTCGCATCGCGATACGCGTCGCGTTGGACCGCTGAGCCGTAGATCCCGAGCGAGACGTTGTTGACGAACACGCGTCCGTTGACCTCGCCGAGATCGACGCGGCGTTCACGGCCGTTGACGAAGGCGTCCAGCGCACCGACAACGTCGTTGCGGTCCACCCCGAGGTCGAGCGCGAAGTGATTCCGTGTCCCGGCCGGGATGCAGGCGTATGGCAGCTTGTGTTGGGCGGCGATGCTGGCGACCAATGCCTGGGTGCCGTCACCACCCGCGGCCCCGAGCGCGTCGGCCCCGCCCGCGACAGCGTCCTCTACGAGTTGCAGGAGATCGTGACCCGGGCGCAGCTCGATCGTCTCGATACCGCGCGCCTCGGCCTCGGCGGCGAGATTGCACGCGGCCGCCTTGCCGCCGCCCGATCGCGGATTCCATACGAGCACCGCGTGCTTCGGCGGTGCCGCGGAGGAGAGCTCGACGACGGGTCGGAACGCGTGGCGAACGGCGATCGCGAGCACGGCCAGGCAGACCGCTTCCAGCGCGAGCGGGGCGAAGAGGTGGGCCCAGACGAGCACCCCGACGGCAGCGACGACGAACACGCCGCCGACGACGCTCAGGGCCATCCGTGCAGCGCCCCGCCGCCCGACGGCGAGGAGCACGGCGGCAGCGCCGAGAGCGAGCAGGGCGAACGCGAGCAGTCCCATGGCAAAGCTTCTGGTGATCGACACGGCGACCACGACGACGAGCAACACCGCGACGCCGAGCGCGGCCGTCGCTGCAAGTCGAGACACCAGGCTCGGGCGGCCGGTGGTTGCCGTGGTGCTGATCGGCACGATGTCACCCTGGGAACGTCGGAGCGGTGCGTCGCCGGACCGGATCGGCGAAAGGCCATTGTCCTCTGGCGGGCGCGCACCTCGCACGCGAGGATCCTCGTCGTGGCGTGCCGGAACCTCTCCCGGTAAGGCTCGTCCGGCCGTCCGGCCGAAACGCTCGTTGTCCGTTTGGCAGAGCCGTATTGGAACTCGGTCTCGGGGAGCGCACGACGATGGAACCGGAACTCCTCGTTCTCTCGAACATCATCACGTCAGGAATCGTCGCCATCTTCGGGCGGGCCCGCGAGCGCCGCCCAGGAGCGTTTGCGCCGGGCCTCGCGGTCAGCCGTGCCGGCGAGAAGACGACGCGCGCCGTTGCCTGGGGTATCGCCGCGCCCGGGCGACTCGCGCTGTTCGCGATGCGGAGTGGTGGAGTGGCGGCCAGCCGGGCGACGGGGCAGGTCATCGACGGGTGGGTCGAGATCGCGGCCGTCGCAGTGCGCGCCGGAAGCCATGTGTTCGCGGCTCCTGGTGCGGCCGACGCACCGCGCAGCGAGCCGTCCGCAGCCGAGCCCGGCCCGGCGCGCAGGCTCGAGCGGCGGCGGACACCTCGCGGTGGGGCAGTCGCTACGGCCTGACGCCGGCGTCGAATCCCCGGGCTTCGTTCATCACGGTCTGCCGTATGCGGCGGCCGGTCACGGCCCGAGGAATGATCCGAAGCACGTACGGGCGATCGCCGGCGGGCCACGGGGCCGGTGCGATGCGCACGGCGCGTTCTCGAGTTTCAGCATCCCGCCGTGTGGTTGCTTCTTCCGCGGTGCCGAGCACCATCACGCTCCACCCGGAGAGCTGGGAAGGGTCGAAGCTGTCGACTTCGAATGTGACGTTTCGGCCCTGCGCGGCGGCGAGCTTCTGCCCTACGTCGGTGCGAATGACCACCACCTCGCCGTCGAGCCGGTAGTTCACGGGGAAGATCAGCGGGTATCCGTCGACGACGACCCCGAGACGTCCGATCACTTGTGCACCGAGCAGAACCATGCACTCGGCCGTGCTCAGCTCGGCAAGCCCGCTCGGTTCTCGTCGCACGTCGCCATCTCCGGTGCTCATCGCGTGCTTGCCTCCTCGTCGCTCGCAGCCGCCGCGAGGGTCCACGTCTGCTCAGCATGATCCCGCCGAGGCGGGGCCGGCAGGGGCAGAAGTCCCCACTCCGGGGCGTGGGCGCTTCGGACGCCGCACCGTCAGGATCTTCGGCCCGACACCTTCACGACTCGGCCGCGAACTCGGGCCCGGACGACGACCGCCTGGAACATCTGGACCTCCGGTGATTCGGTTTACCTGCCCCTGTGTACGAGTCGCTTCTGAGGTCACATCGTGCACGGCACGACGAGGCGACACATCACGTGCTCACGCCAAATCGAGAGGTCCGAACTCATTGGTTCATCTGCGCGACGCCGGGAGACGGCGGCGGGGTTCGTCGACTGTTTCGCTGCAGATGGTCGATTCGCGTGACGAGGCTAGGGACTCCACTGCGCTGGCGGATACACCGACAGAAGCGATCCGTGGTGGAGCACACGCCGTTGGGGTCGCCCAGTGACGCGATCGTGTCTGCCATCGACGCGGCCATGACATTCACGTCGACACGCGAGCTCTTGAGTGGGGCGCAAGTGGCGTCGCTCTTCGACATGTTGCTCTGCGCGGCAGGTCCTCATGAAGAGACTCAGGCCACGCGTGACCCGATCCAGGGGGCCACTGTGTTGTTCGCACACCGGCGGCTCGTTTCGACCGCCGAGCTCCGCGACAGGCTGCTCGACCTTCGCCTCACCGCACGCCCAGCCCATGACGCCGAGATTTCTGTGCAGGCCGCGGGGCCGCATCCGCTTGCACCGGTCTCAGGACGGTCCGCTTCGTATATCCCTTACGGCGGACCGTCCGCACTTTGAGCATTGCGTCCGGCGGATCGGAGCCGACTCGTTCCCGAACGCGGGGTACACCTGTATCCCGATGCCGCTTGATCATTCGTCGAGGGCCATTGCCGAGGAGCTCGCAGTATTGGGTCGGGAACGCGTCACGCTCCGTCAGCGCGCGCTGGCCGGCGATCTTGACGATGCGGGGCGGGCGCGGCTCCGGGTGTTGGACAGGCGGATGGGCGAGCTCTGGGACGAGCTGTGCGGGCCGGCAAGTCAGGCATGACGGGCGGTGCCCGGTGATGCCTGCTCGTCTTGCCGATGTGCGCGGGCGCAAGCTGGCTGGAATCGAGCCAGCTGATCCACCATCTGTCGTCGATCACCACACTGCTGCCCGGCGATCTGATCTTCACGGGCACGCGGTCGGGTGTCGGCGACTCGCGAACTCTGCCACGATTCATCAAACCGGGGGACGAGCTGGTCTCCACGATCCAAGACGTCGGGACGATCCGGAGATCCGCAATGACTTCGTCGGGAGGGAGCACACGTCATGACTGCTGATCTGGAAGTCGCGTACGTCGGCCTCGAAGTCGCCGACCTCGCGGCGTTCGAGTCGTTCTTCACCAACGTCATCGGGCTGGTGCCGGGCGACACGACAGCCGACGGCGCGGTCACGTGGCGCAACGACGACCGAGCTCACCGGTTCATCCTCACGGAGGGACCCGCCAACGACGCGGTCTTCGTTGGCTTCGAAGCAGCGTCCGCCGAGGCCTTCGGGCGCGCGGTGGCCCGCGCACGGAAAGCCGGCGCAACAGTGGTCGAAGGGACGACTTCGGACCTCGCCGCTCGCCGCGTGGACGGCCTCGTGCGAATGGAGACACCATGGGGTGTTCCGGTGGAGATCGTGTACGGCCTCGCGGTTGCGCCGTCGCCTTACGACTCGCCGCTCGTGCCCGGCGGCTTCCTCACGAAGGGCCAGGGCTTCGGCCATGTCGTCTTCGTGACCGACGATTTGGACTCGGCGGACCGCTTCGCACGCGAGGTGATCGGCCTCGTGCAGTCGGACTGGCTCGAGACGGACCTTGGCGGCCTGCCGCTCACCGTGCGCTTCTACCACTGCAACGCGCGGCACCATTCGCTCGCGATCGGCGCAGCGCCGATCCCGCTTCCCCAGAAGCTGCACCACGTCATGGTCGAGACCGTGTCACAGGACAATGTCGGGAGCGCGTTCGATCGCGCGTGGAACGCCGGCTTGCCGATCGCCAACGCGCTCGGCAAGCACGACAACGACAAGATGTTCAGCTTCTACATGGTCACACCCGCAGGGTTCCAGCTCGAGTTCGGCTACGGCGCCCGGACCATCGACGAACCCTGGAGGGATGACCGCCGCTACGACCGCATCAGCGAATGGGGCCATCAGCCCATCGCATCTCCTCTGCACCAGTCGTGAGCGATCATCGACGCCCGATATGCAACCGGGCAGGTGCTCGTCGTCGCCGGCGGGTTGGCGTTGCGATGACACGCGACTTCTGATTCCGCTGACGGGTTCTCCTTCAGCGGTAGCGACCGCTTTCAGCTACGAGAGCGCAAGACGAGAACCCGCCGTCTGTGACATTGCACTCCCGGCAGCGACACTGAGAAGCAGTGCGGCGAGATCGTCAACGGGAAGCCGCAGTCGGCGAAGTACTGGCGTTGCTCGGCGAGATTCAGCGTGCGGAGCTGGTCCGCCACAGCTTGGGTGTCGGTCGCGGTCGCGCACGTCACGACACGAGTCGGGCTCGCTCCCGCCGATGAGCCGCCCGCGGCCCCTACGAGCAGCAGCAGCGTCAGCGTTGCAACTGCAGCGTGCCGAGCTCGACGCGGCATGGACAAATCGTATAGCCCTCCGTCAAGGCCTGGTAGGTGGCGCAAGGTGGTGTGTTCGTCGCTCCGGCTGAGGGGCCCCACGATAGGTGCGACTCTCGCGTCGGCTCTCAAATGGGTCGTGCGGGGCGGACCCGCCACGGCGCAAGAGGCAAGCGGCCGAGACTGGGGGGCGCACTCCGGATGACCGATGAGCAGTTCGCAGCGCGGGGCGCTGCGATCGCCGTACTCGGCGATCCAACGCGGCGGCTCTTGTACCGCTACGTCGCGGACGCTGCCGAGCCGGTGGCGCGCGAGCAGGCGGCAGCGGCTCTCGGCATCCCGCACCACACGCGTCGACCGCTCGAGTTCGCACGCGAGACGCTCGATGTGCACGGCTTCGAGCCCCGAACGGACGGCGCCCGTGTCGTACTGATGAACTGTCCCTTCCGCGCCCTCGCACCAGCAGGCACCGGAGGTGATCTGCTCGATGAGCGTCGCCCTCGTCGGCGAGCCTCTCCACGCCGTCGGCGGCCGCGACGCGTCGGCCACACTTGACCCGGCGCCTGGACGGTGCTGCGTCATCATCACCGCCCGATGAATCACTCGTGACGACGCCCCGAACCGAGAACCGCTTACGCCCCGGTCCAGCACGCCAACACGGCGATGCCCACTCCGGCGGCAATCTTCCATCGGGGAACCGGCGGCGCTCCGAGAACGGCCGGGAGCGCGGAGGCGTCGACGAGGAGCGCCTTGGTGTCCTTACGCAGCACGAACGAGCCGTGCTTCGTGGCGAACGCACCCTGCGCGATGTCGGGGAACGCTTGCTGTTGCCCGAGATGATCGCGAAGCGCTGCGAAGTACTGGTCCGTTGCACGCCGGCTTCCGAGCTCCTTCACCGACAGCGTGAGCGCGCCATGCGGCAGCACGTATCGGCACGAGTACACCGCGTCATGCCAGGTCGGACGCAGCATCACGGGCTTCGCGGCCACGACATCCGCTATTTCGCCGGCGGCTTCGGGCGTGCAGATCATCCGCGCCGAGCGCGACGGATCGTTGCCGCTTCGTTCCAAACGATGACGTGACGCCGCGACACCGGCCGACTCCGGTGGTCTCGCGGGTGTGGAGCATCCAGCCAGCATGCCCGCGAGCATTACCGCCGCGACGACTGGCCCGCGTGCGAGGCGGCGACGGAGTCGCACGTTCGAGACGCCCGTGCCGACTCGTTCAGCCTGTGAAGCGCGGCTGGGCCGTGGTGGCCCGGGCCACAGGTGCAGCCGGTGTCGTCGTAGCGCTCATGCCGCTACCGGAGGCGCTGGTCGAGGTCGTGGCCGCGAGCACGACGACCGTGCCGGACATTCCGATCCCGCCCGCGGCACCGTGGATCTTGCAGTGGTACGCGAACGTGCCGGGCTGGTTGAACGTGAACGAGAATGTCTGCCCGGTCGACAGTGTCGCGCTTCCGCCTCCTGACGAGTCGAACGCACCGTTGTCGGCGGTAACGGTGTGTGGATTGCTCCCGTTGTCGGTCCACACGACGGTGTCGCCCTGTGTCACCGTGATCTGCTTCGGCTGGAACGCGTTGTCGACGAGCGTTACGTGCGCGGTCGCGGCTCCGGCTCCCATCAACCCGAACGCGCCGAATGCGAGCGCTGCGATTGCTACGACGACAATGACGAAACGGCGCACGTTGCCTCCCCCGGTCGGACCCGAGCCGTGGTTGACCCACAGGAATCCTCTACGGCGCAAGACCCGCCCGGGATTGCGCGAGCCGCGGAGGTGTCATGCGACAACGTCGACCGGGTCGCCAAGCTCGATGCTGCCGGCCAGCGTTGTGACGTCGGCGTTGCGGAGCCGGACGCAACCGTGGCTGATCCGGCCCGGGATGAGGTCGGGCTCGTTCGTCCCGTGGATGGCCCAGCGGCCGTCAGCACCGTTGAACTCCGACAAGGTGTCGCTGTGACCGGACATACCCAGGGCGTACGGCCCGTAGACGCCGTTGGGTGACACGCTCCGGAGCGCTTCGAGCACGTAGAAGTGCCCGACCGGGGTCGGGTTCTGCACGGTGCCGACGCCGGCAGACCACGTGTCGACGACGCGGTTCCGGTCGAACAGCGTGACGGTGCGCGCGGTCACGTTCACGAGGATGCGATGGCGCAGGCCACTGACGTCGACGTCCGTTCGCCGTAACCATCCCGTGCGGCCATTTGGCCGCAGCGGCAGCAGTACTTCGTACCAACCCGGTCGCTCCGACCGAATGCCGAACACGTACGGTCCGCCGGTGTCCGGATTCATGTGCGGCAGATACGCGCTCGGCGATCCGTCGGGACGGTCGAACACGATGACCGCGTCCACCTTCGCCGTGGCCGCATACGCGGGGTAGCCGCGCAAGGACGCCGCCACGTCGGGCGTGGACATCGCGCGCGGCAGAGTCACGGGGGAGAACGCTCGGGTGGTCGACGGCGGATCGCGGCGCGCCCCCGCGCCCGCCTCGGAGCTCGCACAACTCGCCGCGATCACCACCGCAGCCAATGCACCCCATACCGATCGAAGAGCGACGACTCGACCCCCCGTGTGTCGGACACTTCCTTCGACACGTCGCATACGAACGTCGCCGCTGCGAGGATTGCGCGACCGGGTCAATCCTCACCGCGCGCCGGTGCGTATAGCCCCTACGCCGGCAACGAGCGAAGGGGTCATGATGCGAAGGTTCACGGCGAGCGCGGCGCTCGTAGTCGTGGCGCTGATCGTGTTCGGCGCCTGCGGGGGCAGCTCCTCGCGCTCGAAGAAGAGCTCGACGCCCGGTTCGGCGCCCGTAACCTTGACCGGTTCCGTGACCGACAAGGGAACCAAGGACGCGTCGTCAAGCTCGTCCGTCGAGATCGAAGCCGACGACTTCTACTTCAACCCGACGTTCATCAAAGCGAAGCCGGGACAGACCGTAACCGTGGAGCTGAAGAACGAAGGCAAACAGCCCCACACGTTCACGATCGACGGCATGGTGGACCAGATGCTGAACCCGGCCCAGACGATGAACGTTCAAGTCGCCGTGCCGCAATCCGGGGCGCTGAACTTCTACTGTCGCTTCCATCGAGGCCGCGGGATGCAGGGCGCGATCTACACCACCGCGGGCTCCTCGGCGACGGGCGCTCCCACCACGACGGGGGCAGGGAGCGGCGCGGGCTACTAGGACTCGCCCGACGCCGCTTGGCCGCGGCGCGACCCTCGCGTGGGATGTCTCGGCCCGTCTTGCCCGCGAGCCTCGAGACCGGCTGCTGCGAGGGTCGCTGCCGCAGGAGCCGCGCGCAGCGCAGGCCGTACAGATCGCCGAGATCGCCGAGATCGCCACACGGGGGCGTTGTCGCCCCCGGTCGCTGGGCAGGTTCGTGCGCCATCGTGATGACAAACTGCTGCAAGGCTTCGTCCAAGGGGGCCACTGCCGCGGCTGCGGGGGCGATCGGCGGCGCCACGATCGTGCTGACCAAGAGTGCAGTTGTGGACTATCGCACCGCCATCATCGCGGTGGTGGCTCTTGGTCTGCTCTGGCAGTTCAAGCTCAAGGAGCCCTACATCGTGTTGCTCGCAGCCATAGCCGGCATCGCCCTTCATTGAGCGTGTCGATCGCCACGACACAGTTCTCGACCGCTCACATCGCGGGAACTGCCGCCGTTGTCGGAGTGCTTGCGGTACCCGCCGCCTTCTGCTGGCTGCGATCGGAACGGCCCGTGAGCGTCGCGCTTGTGTGTCTTGCCGCGGCACTGGCCACGTTCGGGGAGCGCCTGTGCGCCAACATGACGCAACTGAACGACGACGGCGTCCCGGGCATCAGCGCGAACGATCTCCTGGCGCCGGCGCTGACGTACGTCGTTCTCAGCATCTACGCCGATATCTTCGGCGTGTCGGATCCCGTGCGGTTCGGCCGTTTTCGGGCCGCCGTCACGGGCATTGCTTTCGTCGTGAACGTGGTGACCATCTGAGCGCGCGCCATGGGAGAGCGTTCAGCGCGGAAAATCCACGATGAGTCGTCGGAGCCCGGCCGCCGCCCCGTCGGTAGAAGTTCAGGACACCACCGTGATGCTGAGGTGCATGCCGAGGCGGAAGTGTCCGGGCAGGTTGCACGCGAAGACGTAGTGACCGGGGCCGAGGTTGACGTGCATCGTCCGTTGCGTACCCGGGGCAAGGTCGGTGCCGGTGTCGAGAACCTTCGTCATCATGGCCGAGTCTTCGTTGACGTTGCGGCCCGCATCGAGGGGGAGTGTGGCGTCGTCGAGGTCCGTACGGAAGCCGAGCAGCTCGTGGGAGGACGGCCCTGCGTTGTGAATGGTGATCGCGACGTCGCCGGCGCGAGCGGTTTGGCTCGACGCGGTGATGGTGAAGTCTTGTTCGTCGAACGTGATGGCTCCGACCGCCACGGCGGTCGAGGTCGCAGGTGACGCGGGTTTGCCGGCCGCGCCATGGGCCGCTTCGTTTCGGGTCGCGGCCTCTGCTACCCGATCGGCTTGCTGCGACGCATGTTCCGCGTGGTCCTGGGCGGTGGACGACACCCAGAACGCGGCGGCGGCGAACGCGGTCGCGAGGATCGCGAGCGTGATCGAGAAGATCCCGAAAACGTCGCGGCGCGAAGTGTGCGCGGCGCGGGATTCGTTACGCTCCTCGCCTGCGAACACGTCCGGGCCGCCGGTCACGAGTGGAGCCTTTCTCGCATCGGAGTCCTCCAGATGTAGGCCGGCACGACGAACCGGCGCGGCAACGGCGGGGACGGGGCTGGGCTCTTCGCGGTCAGTGCGCGAGCTCCTGGCTTGCGATGACGTGCGTCACTGGGACGGCGAAACGGCGCCGTAACCGGTTGGGTAGGTCGAGTTTCACCCACCGGGACACGCTCGGCGGCAGCGTCGAGACGATGATCTCGTCATAGTCATGTTCTCGTAGCGCATCGCTCACGGCGAGCAGTGGGCTCTCGTCTCCGACCGTGCCAGTCGCGGCAAGGCCGGCCTGGCGAAGCCGTTCGAGCGCGTCTTCGAGTCGCGCTCGGGCATGAGCGTGGGCCTGACCCTCACTCCACACGATGCCTTCGCCAGCGAGGTTCAATGGGACGACGACGTGGAAGCGGCATGGTCCTCGCGCCCGTCGTGCGCATGCCTCGGTGATGAGGTGGGGACCGGTCAACGTGCGATTCGCAACAACGAGATACCGGCGCATCGACGTCTCCAATCGTTGGGTGCGACGTCCTGACGTCACATCCGTCCCTCGAGAGATGCCGGATGCTCTTCGCAAGGACCGCGCGGTCCTCCTACGGCATCTCGACCGCGATGGATTGTGAACAGCAGGAAAATGCCCGACCCGCTGGCGGTCCGGTGAACTCTCGTCACACCCAAATCCCTGACACGGGCGTGCCCGTATCGCATCGTGCGTCCGCAAACGCGTCATCGGAAAGGTTGCCGTAGGCGTCATCCGGGCCGTCCCTGTGTAACGAAACAGTGGTGAGAGGCCGGGGCCGTCGCCGGTCCGTGGACGTCGACACCGTGGGCCTGACCGAGTCACCGGCCGTCTCCAACGTCGGGATCTTTGAATGCGGATCGCGGGCGGTGAGACAGCGCGTCGAGGGCAGGCGGGTCGTGCACGCGTCGGGTCTTGGCTCGACGTGCTGTCACATATGCCCCCGTAGTGAAGGGGATGGACGCATGGGGAGACGTGGCGAGTACGGCACGATCGATGTGATCGCCAGGCTCGCCAAGATCAACCAGCAGGTCTACAACCGCCTTGTCGCGCGCTTCTACGCGGACCACGACGTGTACGGCTACGACCCGTACGCATGGGCGCTGTACGAAGCTCGGGCGGCGCTGGCCGAGATCGCGTGATGGGCATGCGTCGCGTCCTCGCGGTGGCCGGTCTCGCCGTCACGGCGGTGATCGTGACGCCCGCGATCGCGTCTGCGCACCCGCTCGGCAACTTCACGATCAACCGCTACGACGGCTTGCGGGTCGGCCCCGATCGTATCGACGACGATTACGTCGTCGACATGGCCGAGATCCCGACCTTCCAAACCAAGCCGAGTATCGACCGCAATCACGACGGTCAGGTCAGTACAGCGGAAGCCGGCGCCTATGTCCGTACGACATGTGCATCGCTGGCGCGTGGCGTTCACGTCGCCATCGACGGCCACACGGTCAGACTGAGCAGCGTCGACGGCGCCCTGAGCTTCCCGCCGGGCCAAGCGGGCCTCGACACGCTGCGTCTGCAATGCCGGCTCGCCGCGACATTTCCGGCCGCGCTGACGTCTCGGCAGCATCGCCTCGACATCGTCGACACCAACCTCACGGACCGGATCGGCTGGCGCGAGATGACGGCCGTCGGCGATCGAGCCACCCTCGTCGGCAGCACGCTGCCCACCCGGTCCATCAGCAACCGGCTGACCGCCTACCCGAAGGACCGGCTCCGCTCCGCGCCAGACGACCGCCGCGCCGAACTTCGCGTCAGCCCCGGGGGTGCCGCGCTGCCTCAGGTGAGCGTGCCGCTCAAGAGCCCGACCGCGTCGGTCGTTCGCGGGTTTGACCACTGGACGCGATCCTTCACCGCCTCAGTGGCGGCGCGACGGTTGACGCTTGGGCTCGCGCTCGTCGCGCTCGCTGCCGGCATGGGGCTCGGAGCGCTGCACGCCTTCGCGCCGGGCCACGGCAAGACCGTCATGGCCGCCTACCTCGTCGGTGAACGCGGCACCGTACGCGACGGACTGCTCATCGGAATCACGGTCGCCGTGACGCACACCGCCGGTGTGCTCGCCCTCGGCCTCGTGCTCACCGCGTCGCAGACGTTCGCGCCCGAGAGCCTGTACCCATGGCTCGCCCTCACCAGCGGCATCACGTTCGTCGTACTGGGCATCACCCTCCTCGTCGGCGCGCTCCGGCGACGCCGTACGCTGCGCCCAGTCCTGCACGCGCACCACCATCATCACGGCATCGGGCACAGTCACGCGCACTCCGACCACGGCGACGCCGCGCAACACCAACACCACGAACACCAGCACACTCACGACGCCGACTCAGGTCACGATCGACTCGACGACGCGGCGCTGTCACGGCGACGGCTCCTGACCCTCGGCTTCGCCGGCGGATTGGTCCCCACTCCGAGCGCCATCGTCGTGCTGCTCGGAGCAACCGCAATCGGGCGCGCCTGGTTCGGTGTCGCCCTCGTCGTCGCCTACGGCGTCGGCATGGCCCTGACCCTGGTTGCCGCCGGCCTCCTGCTCGCCCGTGCCCGACACCGCTTCGAGATTCGCGGCACCGGCGGACGGCTCGTACGCTACGCCGCCGTCATCCCGATCGCCACGGCGGCCATCGTCACCGGTTCAGGACTCTGGCTCGTCGCACGCGCCGCGATCTCGGTATAGGAACATGACGCTACAGATCGGTTCCGAAGCATCCGAGGGGCGACCGCCCGCTCTCGGCGCCCGCGCCGTGAGCGAACATGACGTCTCGGCACGGAGGGGCAGCACAGGATGATGCATTTCGCCGCAACCGTCGGCGGCGGTCGTGCGTTCCACGCCGGTCTCCTCGTCACCGCGTTGGCGTTCGGCTTCCGCCACGGTATCGACTGGGACCACATCGCCGCGCTCACCGACATCACGAGCTCCCAAGACGAGCCGCGCCGATCGATTTGGTTCGCCACGCTGTATGCACTGGGCCACGCACTGGTCGTGTTCATCCTCGGTGTCGGCGCCATCGTCCTCGCGGAGCGCCTGCCGCCGGCAGTTGACACCGTCATGGAACGGATCGTCGGCGCCACCCTCGTCATTCTCGCCATCTACGTCTTCGCGGCCCTCGCGCGACACGGTCGCGATTTCCGCATGCGCAGCCGGTGGATGCTGCTCTTCCGCGGCGCGCGCAGAACCGTGCGCTGGATGCGTGCCCGCGTCAGCCCGCCCGCGGTCATCGAGATCGTGCATACCCACGCCCATCCGATTGACGACCGACACGACACTCCACATGAGTCGGTCACCGCGCACGGCCCGCATGCAGCAACCGTGACGACCATGACGCACCGGCACCCGCACCGGCACGTGCTGCCGGTGCCCGACGATCCGTTCGCCAACTACGCCCCGAAAACCGCCTTCGGTATCGGCATGATCCACGGCATCGGAGCGGAAACACCGACCCAGGTACTTATCTTCGCCGCCGCGGCCGGCGCCGGCGGCAAGGGCACCGGTCTGCTGCTGCTCGTTTGCTTTCTCGTCGGTCTCCTGTCCTCGAATTCACTCGTCGCTCTCGCCGGGACGTTCGGCTTCCTTGGCGCGACGCGAAACTTCCCGCTCTACGTCGCGATCTCTCTCGTCACTGCGGTGTTCAGTCTCGTGATCGGCGCGATCTTCCTTCTCGGAAACGCCACCGTCCTGCCGGCGATCTTCGGCGGTTGAAACGGGGGACACCGCCGCCCGCGGCATCGTGTCAGCGCTGCGCCCCTTCGTAGCTCGGCACCACGACTTCGCATCGGGATGTGTGACAGCCTGGTCCCGCGAGAGGGGGACGTATGTCACGAGTTGGGGGCGGTCGACTGCAGTGGGTCGAGGCTGACGCGCCGGCAGAGCAAGTCGCAGGCGCACTCTTGCAAGACGGGGCCGTCATCATCCACGAGTTGGTGCCTTCTGCCGTCGTGAGCGCGATCAATGCGGAGGTGCAGCCATTCGTCGACTCGGCCGACCCCGATATGCGCCATCTGAACCCCGGCGTGCAGCTCTTCCATGCTCAGACCCGTCACGTGTCCGGTCTGGCGGGCAAGTCGCGAACCTTCGCGACCGAGGTCATGATCCATCCGCTTCTCATGGCCCTGTGTGACAGGATCCTCGGCCCGTCGTGTGCCCGGTACCAGCTCAATCTGGCTCACCTCCTCGAGCGTCTACCCGGCGCGGGCGACCAGTTCTGGCATCAGGACGAGATCGTGTGGAACCTGGTGCCCGAACCCAAGCCCGAGCTTCAGGTGGCGTCGGTGATCGCGCTGGTCGATTTCACCGCCGAGAACGGTGCGACCCGGGTGTTTCCCGGAAGCCACCGCTGGTCGGCCGGGCGATATCCGACGGACGACGAGGCGGTCGTCGCGGAGATGCCGGCGGGCTCGGCGGTCGTGTATCTCGGATCGACCTTCCACGGCGGTGGCGCTCACTGCGGCGGCGAGCCGCGGCGCGGGGTCCATCTCTCGTACACGCTCGGCTGGTTACGCACCGAAGAGAACAACTACCTCGCCGTACCGCCGGAAGTTGCCTGCCGACTCCCGCGACAGTGCCAGGAAGTGTTGGGCTACGCGGTGCACGACGCGATCGCGCGGGGTGGGGGTTATCTCGGGATGCTCGACCTGCGCGATCCGATCGAGATGCTCGCCGAGCTCGCCTGTGGTGTGGCGTTGCCAACATGAGCAACGTCGCGATCGCGGACCACGCACTGCTTTCCGACCGTCATTCGGCGGCACTCGTGACCCGCGATGGATCGGTCGACTGGCTCTGCCTGCCGCGTTTTGACAGCAGCTCGGTGTTCGGCCGGTTGCTCGGTGACGAGGCAGGGCATTGGTCGATCAAGGCTGTGGGCGCCAAGAGCCTTTCTCGTCGCTACGTCGACCGCACGATGGTGTTGGAGACGACCTTTCGGACAGCGACCGGCACCCTGACGCTCGTCGACGCGTTGGCGATGGGACCGGGAAATCGCGGCCACGAGCTCGGCGTCGACGTGCCGCATCTGCTCGTGCGCTGTGTCACCTGCACACACGGTGACGTGGAAGTCGCGATGGAGTACGTGCCGCGAACTGAGTACGGGCTCATCCATCCACGCCTCGAGGAGATCGATGGTGGTGTGTCGGCACGCGGTGGCGCCGACGTGCTCGTGTTGTCGTCGCCGCGTCATCTGACCATCGCCGGCTCATCCGCAACCGCGCAGTTCTCGCTTCGAGATGGGGAGACATTGGCGTTCGCGCTGCATCACTGCCTGCGCGCCGATCGAGCGACCGCGCGTGTCTGGAGCCAGGCCGAGATCGACGAGCGGCTGCAAGACACGATCACTGCGTGGGAGTCCTGGTCACAGCTACACCAGGCGTACGAGGGGCCGTGGCGCCATCATGTGCACCAGAGCGGACGGGTGTTGCAGGCGTTGTCGTTCCAACCGACCGGCGCGATCTGTGCCGCGGCGACGACCTCGCTACCCGAGACCGAGGGCGGCGTCCGCAATTGGGACTACCGGTACTCGTGGGTTCGGGACGCGTGCTTCACCATCGAGGCGCTGTGGGTCGCGGCATGCCCGGACGAGGCGAACGAGTTCTTCGACTATCTGACCACGTCGGCCGCGACGTCGGTCGGCCGGGGAAACGATCTTCAGATCATGTTCGGCATCGGCGGTGAGCGGGATCTGGCCGAACGCGAGCTTCCGCATCTGCCGGGTTGGCGCAACAGCGCGCCGGTGCGGGTCGGCAACGGGGCGTGGAGCCAACGGCAAATCGACGTGTACGGCGAGCTGCTCAACTCGGTCTACAGGCTGTCGGACCAGTTGACCGCTCTTGCGCCGGCGACGAAGCGGTTTCTCGTCGAGCTGGCCGACGCCGCCGCGGTCCGCTGGAAAGACAAGGATCAGGGCATCTGGGAAATCCGCGGTGAGCCGCGCGATTTCGTGTATTCGAAGCTGATGTGCTGGGTCGCGCTCGAACGCGCGATCGCGCTCGCCGATCTTCTCGACGCGCACGACAAGGTCGGCGCGTGGAAGCAGACGCAGGACGAGATCCGCGAAGCGATCGTCACGTTCGGCTGGAGCGAAGAGGCGAACGCGTTCACCCAGTCGTTCGGTTCGACCGATCTCGACGCCTCCAACCTCATGATGGCTACGGTCGGTTTCCTGCCTCCCGACGACCCACGGGTGCTCGCGACCATTGACGCCACGGCTGACCGCCTCACCGACGATCGTGGCCTCGTCTACAGGTACAGGGCCCACGACGGGCTCGAGGGCGAGGAAGGCACGTTCCTCTTGTGCACGTTCTGGCTCGCGCAGGCACTGGCCGTCTCGGGTCAAGTGGAACGCGCACGCGAGGTGTTCGAACGCGCCGCGGGTTTCGCGAATGACCTCGGCTTGCTCGCCGAGGAGATCGATCCGGCGACGGGCGAGCTCCTCGGGAACTTTCCCCAGGCCTTCAGCCATATCGGCCTCGTCAACGCGGCGTGGGCCATCTCGCAGGCCGAGCAGTCCGGATAGACCGGCCGTCACCCGGCGAGCTCGGCGACGCATACCCCGGGTCGGCAGGTTGGTGGAGCGCCTGGTCAGGCGACGCTCACCGGACCACGAGAGCGGAGCAACTCGCGATCAGCGCGTCATGCGCCCGCGACCGTCAGGCCGTTCGGTCGCTGCGCGGCGAGTCGAAGCCCGGCAGCTCCAGTCCGGAGACGAGGGCGAGGCGTTGCACGCGGCGGAATCTGCCCAGCCCGCGCAGTGTGATGTCACGGGTACCCACGACGTCGACCCAGAGTGGCAGCGCGTCCCGCGAGTAGCCGACCGCGAGGAACTCACCTGGCCGGGCGGCCTGGCACAGTCGCGCGGCCAGATTCGCCGGACGCCCGATGTAGTCGTCGCCGTCGAAGAGCAAAACCGAACCGTGCGCGATGCCGCCCCGGAGCGCCAAGGTGTTACCGCCGTACCGGCCGATCAGTTCCGCACCGGCGGCGATCGTCGGGCCGGCCTCGACGCCGACGAGCATCGCTCCATCACCCAGCCATTTCGCGGCACGAACTCCCCGACGGGTGGCGACCTCGCGAGTCAGGCTCCGGAAGCTGCTCAACGCGTCGATCGCCGCGTGCTCGCCGTACGCGGCCATGAACGACGTGAAACCGCACAGGTCCACGAAGACGAACGCCCGCTCGACCAACGGGATGCTCCCGGCGAGCTCGCTCGGATCCTGCATCCCTACACGACCGTCGTCGCCGGCAGCCGGCGCATCGATCGAGCTTGACGGGACGCTGCGAAGACGCCGAAGCGAACGGGTCATCCGCATCAGCGGGTCTGCGCGCGACGTCATTGTCTGCGCTCCTTCTCCATGGCGTCCACCGGTGCGTTCCCACGATAGGGCGCTCGGCATGGCAACGACGCGAACTCCGCGTTACGACATCCGAACTTTCCCGCGTGACAATCGTCACGACTCGAGGCACCGTCGAAAACCTGAACGGAACCCTCGAAGTCCCGACGAGTCAACGGAGAACGCGGGCTTGGAGCAGGGAACGCGTCAGTTCGCGTAGCTCGCTCTCGAGCGATCAACGAGCGGCTGAGAGAGCTCGGTCTGGACCATCCGGTCCCTTACGCAGTGCGGTTAGAAATCGGCGCGCGTCCGGCGTCCGGCGCGACCGGCGGCACGCACAGAGCGGATCCCGTTCCATGCCGCCGTAGCTTCGACGTCGATCTGTCGCATCCGTTCCACGCCTTTGGCGTCCAGCCCGGCCGCCGCCGCGTGTGCTCGCAGTTTGGTCTGTTCGTCGCGGAGCTTGGTCAGCTGTTCGAAGAGTTGTCGCTCCCGAACGTGCGGCGCGACCTGATTTGGCTCCATGGCGAGACGCTACTTCACTTCCTGGATCATGGCGCCGGGGAAAACCGGGCTACGGTGCGGTCGTGGCAAAACTGAGCGCAAAGAAGGTTGGATCGAGCGGTGGTCGCTCCGGGAGCGGCGAGTCCGGTGGGCCGCCGGGCAAGAAGCAGCGGCGCAAACAACGCCGGAATCAACGCCGCCGCGGGAATCGCAGGGACTGATCGGCTCGCGGATCTGATGTGATCCGTGCGCGCGGGTCCGGGTGGCGTGCGCCGCGCCGGTAGCTAGTCGTCCGCGCCGGTGCGTTGGCGCGCGCGCTCGTGGGCTTGTGCGAGCTCTTTGTCGATCTGGTCGGGCAACGGACGGCGCTCGTCGTGCGTCGTTTCGGCGTCAGCACGCTTGGCCGTACCAGGCGTCTTGCGCACCCGTTCGGGAGTCGTTTGCCGTTTGGGCATGGCCGAGGGTACCCGACCTGCCCGTTCTGCGGAGAAACGTCGGGGCCGAACCGACGGACCAGCTCGCGGTATGGCCGATCTGACGCTCATACGTGTGCGAGAACGAGTTGCTCCTGGTGCGCAGTCCGCAGCGCCCACCAGACCGTGATCACGATGGCTGTGGCGGTGATCGCGAGGCATCCGATCGTCTTGACCATCACGAATGTCGCAGCCGGCATGCTGACGAGCATGCCGAACGTGGTTGCCGCGGTCAGCAGATGGACCCCGGCCCAGAGCAGTGTGAGCCCAGCGAACAGTCGGACGACAGCGGGTCGTCTCGCAACGTCCGGCGAAAGAGGGCAGAAGTCGTGCGCGAGCCGGGCCACCACAGGCCGTCGCATCAGCACGGAGACGAGGAACACACCTGCAAGCGCGACCGTGGTCGCAATCGGCTGGATGAAGTAGGCGAAGACGCTCCCGCTCAGGAGCCCGATGAGGGTGCGGATTGTCAGCCCCAGCGTCGCCAGGAGCAGAACCGCGGGCACCGGCCGCTTGCGTGTCACTCGGCGCAGGATCGCGCCGTAGGCCCACACGAGCACAACCGCCATCGCGACGTTCGCTCCCGCCGTCGTCATCGCGACGACGAAGAGGGCCGCCGGCACGACCGTTGCCTCGACGATGTTCGGGAGCCCACGCCGCGCGACCGCGAGCAGTACCCGACGCTTGGCGAGCGGGGCAGCGCCTGTGGCGGCTGGGTCACCGTGCACCGCCGCGACGAGTTGCCATGACTCTTTGTCGCGGATTCGCGCTTCGCTCATCAGGTCGGCCGCTCGTTGCGGGGTCGGGCGCTGGCATCCACCTCGCGACGCTGTTTCCATGCTCGCTCGGCGAGGCGCCGCATCCGAGCCAGCTTTTCCTCGTCGACCGACGGATGTTGATATGACAGAGCGAGCCGGCGCTGCTGGGTCTCGGGATCGCTGATCTCGGTGAAGATCGCCATGCGGTTGCCGTCCCGGTTCTTGATCCCGATGCGATAGGCCACCGGGATCAACTCGGGCTGACGACGTGCGCGAATCGTTCCGTCCGATGCCACTGCAAGGTGGTCGATATCGCCACGGGATCTCCTGTTCCGCCAGTGGGGGACACGACCGATCCGACGGACGGAATCGGAGGAGACGCCAGATGGCGACGACCGAACCTTAGCCGCCGGCAGGCCGGCCCACAGTCACGGCGTAGAGAGAACCGCGTTACGCTGCATGTGCACACGCGGGCCGCGCCTCCGTTCCCGTCCGTCGGACCGGTCGCCTCCTCTGTCGGCGGATCGAGACGGAGCGCCCATTTCCAGGCGTCTCCGAGAAGGGGCGTCGTGACCGTCACGCTGCACGAACGCCGGCAGCCTCATGGCCGGCAGCGCCGTCACCGTCAATGAGCCATGCCTCGACGCGGTGAGCCGGTCTGCGTGCCGAACGTGTTGGGTCGTTCGCTCGCTGACGCGACCCGGATCCTCGAGGCCGTCGGCCTTCGCGTCCATGTGTCCGAGCGAACCGTGTCGGGGCCGGCGCCCGAACGGGTCACGGCGCAGCAGCCTGGGCCCGGTTCGTCGGTCGGACCGTGGTTCGTGGTGCGGCTCTGGGTCGCCACTCGTTGAGCCGCGGCCGGCGCGGGTTCGCGCTCAGTCGCGAGCGGGTTTCGCTCCCGTCAGTTCGCCTTCACCCACTCGTTCGTGACACGAAGCAGTTCATCGTAGGAACGACACCGCAACGCGGCTTCGGTGTACTCGGCCGCGACACCCGCGGGCTGCTCGGCCAGCATGAGTGCCCGTCGCACGACGCTGATGGTCTGAAGCACACCACGCTCGTCGTGGTCGAGGTCTACCTGGATCCCGGTCTGTCTCGGCGCCATCGGCACTCCTCGCGTGCACTCGCTCGGCGAGGTCCGTACGCCTGAGCACAAATCCAGTGGTGCAGGGACTCACCCCGCCGAGCAATTCGACCCTACACCTCGTGTCGAGCAGGACTGCCGGTGTTGTCGTCCGTGGCTACTCGAGCGTGAGTCGACCTGCACTCGACAGCCGACGCGCGCGTGCGCACGAAGCGATCGCGACGACCTGTCGCGACAACCCAGCCGTGTCAGGGTCGTCGCGACAGCACGTGTGGAGCAGTCACTCGAACACGCGCGACTGTCGGTCCAGATCGACGACGCGAAATACCGGCGTTGAGTCCAGTCCTGGTGACGCCTTTCTGTCGTCCGCGCTGCTGACCCCGACGTGTATGCCGTCGTCATCGACGCTGACATCAATCCGGGTGCGCGCGGCGTGACCGCGCCAGTGGCTTGGCTGCCGGTAGCCTGATGGCCTCAGCGAGGTCGACGAACTGATCTCATCCGGAACGCGCCCCTGGGGCCTGGACGCGGTGGAGCCAGAGGAGCGCGGCCATGCCCGTTGCAGCCGACATGCCGCGCGCGCGGGGTGCCGTTCCGTCGCACGTCGCGTCGAACGCTTTCCCGCCCGTGAGTGGTGCGCCACTGGCGGCGTCGCGCACGATCACGACGTTTCTGGTCGTGGGGCCGGCCTTGGCGCTTGCGATCGGCCTGTGGCTGCTGTGGGGCCACGCGCTCGGTGCACGCGACTTGCTGCTCGCTGCCGGCTTCTATGTCGTCACCGCGTTCGGAATCACCGTCGGCTTTCATCGGCTCTTCACCCATCACAGTTTCGTACCGAACCGGCCACTGAAGATCGTGCTTGCCGCCGCGGGCTCGATGGCGATTCAAGGGTCATTGATCCCATGGGTCGCCGCGCACCGCCGGCATCACATGTTCAGCGACTGCGCCGGTGATCCGCATTCACCGCACGGGTTCGGCAGCGGCACCCGTGGCTTGCTGCGCGGCTTGGTGCATGCCCACGTCGGCTGGTTGTTCAAGCCCGACAGCACTCCCGCGGAGCGCTTCGCGCCCGACCTGCTCGCAGATCGAGACCTCGTCCTCGTCAGCCGGGTGTTCCCGCTCCTGGCCTTCGTCTCGTTCGCAACACCGTTTGCCGTCGGCTGGGCGTGGTCGGGCACCGTCGCAGGCGGCATCACCGCGCTGCTGTGGGCGGGGATCTTGCGGATGGCGGCGCTTCACCACGTGACGTGGAGCGTCAACTCCCTGTGCCACGTCTTCGGCAAGCGGCCGTTCGCGAACAAGGACAGGAGCACCAACCTCGCGCCGCTGGCCCTCCTGTCGTTGGGCGACAGTTGGCACAACTTCCACCATGCGCACCCCAGCGCGGCTCGACACGGTGCGACACGCGGACAGGTCGACCCTTCTGCCGCGCTCATCCGCCTGTTCGAGCGTGCGGGCTGGGCCACCAAGGTGCGCTGGCCCGAGCGGCTCAGCGACGCTCGTACATAGAGACGAGAGTCGAGACCATCGAAACGGCGTGGTCAAGGTCACGGTGACCCACGACGGCTTCATGCCGGGCAGCGCGCAAGGGTGGCCCGCCGTGTTGTCGAGCCTGAAGACGCTCCTAGCGATCAGCGGCGAGGATGCCCTGTTCGATCGCGTACAGCGCGGCGGCGCCCCGCGTGGAGACCCCGATCTTCGTGTAGATGTGCTGCACGTGATGGTCCGCGGTCTTGGATGAGATCACGAGACGATCGGCGACTTCGCGAGTCGTGAGCCCGAGCGCCAGCAACCGCAGCACTTCGGCTTCCCGCGTGGTGAGCCCCCCGGGCAGCGGCGGGCGTGCCGCGCGTCGATGACCGGCTGCGACGAGGACGCGCTCGACCGCTTCGCCGTCGAGACGTCCGCCCGCACTCATGGCCCGGAGTTCGACGGCCGCGAGCTCTGGCGGCAAGGCATCCCGGTATGGGCGGTCGGACACCATCGCCTGGTAACAGTCGGCGGCCGCGAGCACGCGTTGGCGTTCGTCGAGGTGGGCGCGGTTCACGCGGCGGTGGTAGCCGCTGCCGTCGTTGCGTTCGTGCGCCGCGCATGCGATGTCGGCGAACTCCGCGGTGTAAGGGAGTCGACGGAGGAGCTGATCGGTCACGACTGCGTGCAGCTCGGCGCGGTCGCGCTCGTCGCGCGTCAACCCACCCGGCTTGTCCCACACGGTGTTCGCGACCGCGACCCGCCCGAGGTCGTGGACGAGTGCGGCGCGCTGCGCGTCGGGTCCGCACGCCTCGGCTGCGAGCGCGGCCACGGCCCGCGAGTGGCCGCCGAGCCAGGGGGACTTCAGATCGGAGAAGTCGGCGAGGACGAGCAGCGCTTCGTGGATTACGGCGTCGTCGAGTGGCGGGCTCGCCGGCGCGACGGCAAGGGCCGCGTCCCAGGGGTCGAGCGGTTCCATCACTTCGCACCATCGTTCGCCCTCGGACAACACCATGTCCGTCAGATCGGGGTCGTACGCCCTGCCCCGCCGTTTTCGGATGATGTCGAGCGAACGGTCGACGCCTTCGATTCGTGCGAGCACCTCGAGCTCCTGGCTCAGCTGGGCGATGCGCATCGGCCGCGGAATCGCAGTTCCTTTCGCTCCGGTAGGCACGCCGCGTCCGTTCCAACGCTCGAAGCTCGCAGCGAGCGACGCCCTGACCTGTTCGTCGAGATCGAGGCGCTTTGCGAACACGTCCGCGACCTCGCACGCGGAGCGGAAGTTCAGCTCGGCGGCCTTCTTCCCGCCGGCCAGGACGGACAGAACCGAACGCAACCGGTCGATGCCCGAAGTGCCGGGACCGGCGTGCGTGATCATCAGCCGCATCATGTCGAACGGGTTGGCGAAGTCGGCCCGCATGGACTCGGCCCGCATCGCGATCTCGTCGCCGAACACGACCGCCATGTCGAAGGCATGGCCGGTACACCCGAGGAACCGCAGCGCCGAGGTCCACCACGTGGTCCCGTGCTCATCCACGTCGAGACCCGCCGCCGTGGCGAGATGCTGGCCCAGCACGGTGGCGCGCAGCTGCGAGCCGGGCGGCTGCGCGAAGGCATGGTCCTGCGCGACGGCGAGTAGGGCGCCGAACTCGACCTGCGTGACGTCGGCCCGCACGCTCCAAACCGTAGATGGGGTGTTCTCCCGATGCGACCGACGACTGCGGAGGCGCATCATGCTCGGTATGAGCACACAGACCACATCAGATGCAAAGGTCCAAGCGGTTCAGCGGCTGTACGCCGCGTACGGGCAGGGCGACATCGATGGCGTCCTCGCGACGGTCGCCAGCGACGTCGACTGGGCGGCCGAGGCAGCCGGAACGGCGGTCCCGTGGTGGGGCAAATTTCGCGGGAAGGACGAAGTGCCGCGGTTCTTCGAGGCGATCGGGACGAACGTCGACGTCACGGAGTTCGACATCGTCTCGTTCACTTCGAACGACACCGACGTCGTCGCCACGGTGCACTGGACGTTCACCGTCAAGGCAACCGGCAAGACGGCGTCGATGTACATGCAGCACTGGTGGCGCTTCGCCGAGGGCAAGATCGTGTTCTTCCGCGGTTCCGAGGACTCCGAGCAGTCGGCCGCCGCGTTCAGGCGGTGACGGGAGTCGGCTTCCGGCCCGCCTGCATCTCGTCGGGCCGCTCGCAAGGCGAGGAACTGCCTTTCCCGACCGCGCAGCTCGTCGAGAATGCGATGCCGACGGGGAGGATCTCGATCTGACTTTGACGGATTAGACGCCAAATGGTCTGGGTACACCGGGCCTCATCCGGCGTGGACGTAGCCACCTGAGTCCGCTCTGCCGACTGCAGTGCACCTCTGGCACGGACCCGGTTCGGCGCCCATGAGCATCCGGTCTCGAGGTCGAGGGAGGCAGGACGGAATGTCAACGCGACCCACGATGGGACGACGCGCGCGGGCATGTGCGGTCTTGACGAGCGTCGCGCTCGTCGTCGTCGGGTTCGTGACGGCGACCGGCGCTTCCGGCGCGACGCCGACCTTTCACGCGGCCGGCAGCGTGAACCAGGTGTACGTCACCGGCCTCGCACCCAACGCTTCGATGTCGCTCGTGACTTCCGCGGGACAGACGCTCGAGACGCAACAAGCCAACTCACTCGGTGGTCTGCTCTTCCGCAACGTGCCGGCGGCGAGCGGTTACCGCGTACGGAGTAACTCGGATGGGTCGACGTCGCCGGCCGTCACCGTCTACGCGCCCACGCCGGCGCCCTGGGATCCAGGGATCTACAACCAATCGATTCCCGCCAACGGATACACGTACCTCACCACCCGCGACGGGACGAAGCTCGCGGTGGACGTGCACCCGCCGACGAGCCCGGCGGGCGAGCCCGGCCTACCCCCGGGCACGCCTCTTCCAAAGGGGCCCGCGTACCTCCCGCCGTATCCGACGCTGATCGAGTACTCGGGCTATGGATATGCCAACCCGGCCGGGCCCGTGAGCGGCATCGCGGTTCTCGCGAACCTCATGGGGTTTGCGGTCGTCGACGTGAACATGCGCGGAACGGGCTGCTCGGGCGGCGCGTTCGATTTCTTCGAGCCGCTCCAGAACCTGGACGGGTACGACGTGATCGAGACGATCGCCCGGCAACCGTGGGTGCGGGACCACAAGGTCGGGATGATGGGCATTTCCTACGGGGGGATCAGCCAGCTGTTCACCGCACAGCTCAACCCGCCCGACCTCGAGGCGATCTCCCCACTGTCCGTCATCGACGCGACCGCGTCGACCCTCTATCCCGGCGGCACTCTCAATACCGGCTTTGCCGTCGCCTGGGCGCAGCAACGCCAGCAGGAGGCCCAACCCGCCGGGCCCAACAGCGGACAGCCCTGGGCATACCAGCGAATCCAGGGCGGGGACACGACGTGCGCGGCCAACCAGGTGCTCCACGGCGAGGCGGCCGACCTGAACGCGAAGATCGCCGCCAACTCTCACTACAACCCTGCGGTCGCCGACCCGCTGGACCCGGTCACGTTCGTCCACAACATCAAGGTGCCGGTCTTCATGGCCTGTCAGTGGGAGGACGAACAAACCGGAGGGCACTGCCCGGAACTGGCCCGCCACTTCACCGGGACGACCCAGAAGTGGTTCACCTTCACCAACGGCCCTCATATCGACTCGCTCGACCCGAACACTTACAACCGCTGGTACGACTTCCTCGAACTGTTCGTCGCGCACCAGGCGCCGATCGAGAACGTGGCCGTCACGCGCGCGGCCGCGCCGCTCATCTATCAGGCCGCGATGGGTCTCCCGCAGTCGGACGTGGTGACGCTGCCCGTCGACCCCATCCAAGTGCTGCCGACGTACAACTTGGCGCTCGCCGCGTTCCAGCAACTTCCGAGCGTCCGCGTGCTGTTCGACAACGGCGCGGGCACGTCGCCCACTGGAAGCTCGACGCCGGGCGACCCCTATCCCGGATTCGAACAGAGCTTCTCGTCCCTTCCGATCACGGGCACCACCGCGCGCACCTGGTACTTCGGCCCCGGCGGAGTGCTCACTGACAAACCACCGGCCGGCGGCGGGATCAACTCGTTCGGTTGGAACGCCAACGCGCTTCCACTCACCGACTACGGCACCAACACCGGTGGCGGCGGGTTGTGGGGCAATGCGTCGCAATGGCAATGGAACTGGCGGCAGAACCCATCGGGCAGCGCGGTCTCATACGTCTCGGCGCCCCTCACCGCGAACACGACGGTCATCGGGAGCGGAGCCGTCGACCTCTGGGTGCGATCGTCGACTCCCGACGTCGACCTGCAAGCCACGGTCACCGAAGTGCGGCCCGACGGCAACGAGACGTTCGTCCAGAACGGCTGGATCCGCGCGAGCGAGCGCAAGCTCTCGACCGACTCGAACAACATCTTCAAGCGGCCGAGCACCACACTCGAACCCGTCCCGACGTTCACCGCGGCCGACGCTTCGCCCATGCCGGCGGGTCAGTTCGTCAAGGTCGTCGTCCCGCTCTACTACGAGGGCCACGCCTACCGCACCGGCTCTCGCATCCGCGTGACGATCGCCGCCCCGAACGGGACGCAACCCGTGTGGTCCTTCGGTCAGACGGTTCCCAACCCCACCGGTACGGTCTCGATCGCTTTCTCCGCGTCGATGCCTTCGAGCCTCGTCCTTCCTGTCGTTCCCGGCGTCAGCGTGCCTACGTCGCTCCCGCCGTGTCCGAGCCTGCGCAACGAGCCGTGCAGGCCGTATCAGGCGATCGTCAACTCCACGCAGTAGGCGAGTCGGCGAGCGCGGGTTACGACGCCGACTCGCAGCGCGGTGCGACCGCACGCGCAACATGGATTCGGGTCACGGACGCGCCGGTGGACGAGTGACCCGCCGACCCTGAGGAAGCCGCCGAGGCGGACGCGTCGGTCCAATCCAGCGGCGTCCTGAGCGAGGTTCGATGCTGCGACCATGAAGTGAGGAGGTGTCGCGAGAAGCGTCGTTCGACCTCACTCAGAGCTCGGGCGCCGAACAACAGGGTTCCCGCAGTCGCAGGCTCGGACTCGAGGAGCCCGGCAACCATCTCGTCTTGCGCGACACGCTCGTGCACTTGGTCGGCCTCGACATGCACACGGTAGAACCGTTGGTGCTCCGTCGTCGCGCCGAGTCGTTGCAACGCCGCTGCGTACCTGCCCATCGGCACCACAGACGTCATTTCGAACAACGCCAGATGACCGACACTTGCCGCTCGCCACCGTCGGTGCAGGCCGAACAGGGTCGCGAGATTGTCAGTGGCGAGCGTCGCACCCGGGAGCAGATCGAGATACGCGCCGTACGTCGGGTCCAGGCCCATCCCGCGCATCGTGGTCGCGAACAGTTCGGCATGCATCGCCGTCGCGATGCCGTCGCCGTACTCGTCGTACTGAATGGCCACCATCGCGGCCTTCGCCCGGCCGGACAGGCGTGGAATCGCCCACGTGTGCGGATCGGCTTCCTTGCGTTGATAGGCAGACCGATGGACCAGGAACTCCCGCAGCTCGCGAAGTGTTGCCTGCTTCTCGACATATGCCGACAGGGACGGCCCGTCTCCGTGCGCCAGATCCATGAGCGCCGTGATCGCCGCACGACCCGGCACGGGCACCGGAGGGCCGACCTCGTCGGCCAGCCGATCGACGAAGGCACGCTCGAGCCGGGACGTCGCGGACAGCAGGTTCGCATCCCACTCCCAGCCGTCGTCGACGCCCGAGAAGGACCGGTAGTGCAGCTCGTAACAGCAGGTAAGCGCGAGTTGCGCGTCGTCGTCGCCCAGGACGTCGATGTCGTCGAGGCTCGGTAACCGGACCGATCCCACCGGGCCGCGGAGCGCGCCGATCACTGCAGCGCTCACAGGACCGCGCGCTCGGGGCAGTTTCGGCTGCGCGTCGTTCATGCGCCGCCTGGTACCCCGCGCCGGCGTACGGCATACATCGTCGGTCGTCCGGGCACACGTGCGGTGTGATCTCCTACGTGCTCCCGTTGCGCAGTTCTGTTGCGCGTCCCGACCTGAGCGACTACCTCGCCTGGTTGTCGACTCGCGCCGACGTCGTCGTCGTGGACGGATCAGGCCCCGAAGTCTTCGCGGCGCATCAGGCATGGTGGGGCGCCACGGTGCGCCATGTACCGGTGGACCCGGCGCGCCGGAGTGCGATGGGCAAGGTAGGCGGCGTCCTGACGGGTCTCGATCACGCTCTGCACGAGCGGGTGATCATCGCCGACGACGATGTGCGCTACACGGACGAGACACTCACCCGTATGGGTCGGCTCCTCGAGGACGCGGACGTCGTGCGGCCGCAGAACGTCTTCACCGACTGGCCGTGGCACGCGTGGTGGGACACCGGGCGAACATTGATGGCACGCCTCCTCGGCGGCGACTGGCCGGGCACGCTCGGCGTGCGGCGGGGGACGCTCCTCCGCGGCGGCGGGTACGCGGGTGACGTCCTGTTCGAGAACCTCGAGCTGGTCCGCACCGTCCAGGCCCTCGGCGGTCGCGAGCTGGTCGCGCTCGACCTTGTCGTGCCGCGCGTGCCGCCGCCGACCCGGCATTTCGTCAGTCAGCGTGTACGACAGGCCTATGACGAGTTCGCACGCCCCGGTCGGCTCGCCGCTTCGCTTTCGATTGGGCCGCTCGTGATGCTGTTCCGTCGTCGGGCCTTAGTGCCGTTCGTGGCGCTCGCTCTGGTCGCGGCCGAGCTCGGCCGGCGGCGTGGCGACGGACGGGCTCACTATCCGGTCGTGACGGCGCTTGCCGCCCCCTTCTGGCTAGCCGAACGCGCGGTGACGTCGTGGCTCGCAGTCGTGAGTCGCGTCGTGCGCGGCGGCGTCCGATACGGGGATGGCACGCTCGTTCGAGCCGCGACCAGTCGAAGGGTGCTTCGCGAACGATTCGAGCGCGGTGCCGACGACGACCGTGGGACACGAGCGCGGCGCGACCGCGGGAATACTTGACGCGTCGCGATCAGCCGGGATCGGGCGTGTCCCACGGCACGCTTCCGGAAACCCAGTGCGTGATGCGTTCTTCCTGATCGTTGCGATGCAGGTGACGCGGCGGCTGGGCGAACGTTGCGTAGGGGCGGCAACGGAGCACCACGCGGTGTTCTTCCGTCGCCATCGACTCGACGAACGGGCGCGCGTCCTCACCGAGCGGCACACCGGACATACGGCCGCCGACCGCCATCATGACGTCGACGACGAGCCCGGGGTCACGGTCCACGACGGCGTCGGCGTAGACCTGGAGGTAGGCGAACGGCCAGCGCTCGTCGAGCACGCAGAGGCTGACCTTCGCGTCGCGTGCGACCGCGCGGCATTTGCTCCGGCCGGCCATCGTGGACACGAGGAGCTCGTCGCCGTCGGTGGGCACGTAGTACACGACCGACATCGCCGGCCCGTCGTGCAGGCGGCCGTAGCCGAAGATGCATGTTCGATGCGTGCGCACGAACTCCCGCCGCTCGGACGGGAGCATGTCGCGATCGGTGGGGGCGACGAACGGTTCCGCAGCGAGAGGCAGCAGCACAGGGAGGGCCATCACACGCTCCTTACGATCAGTGGCCGAAGAGGAACATGCACACTGCGTCCGCGTGCGCGTCGACGACTTCGTCGGACGTCGGGTCGAGGCCGGAGAGCCGCCGGCACTCCGGGCCGAGCACGAACATCGTGGGCGCCGCGCCCGTGAGGATGTAGTACAGGTGAGCGGGCGGGATCGCGGGGAGATGCCCCTGCTCGGTGAGCGCAGAGAACAACGCCGTGATGCCGTCGTACATCGGCCGGACGTGCCGTTCGACGAGCCAGTCCATGCGGGGCCCGTCGACCTTGCACTCCTGCGTGATGATCCGGTGCAGCTGCGGCATCTCGGCCGAGAACGCGATGAACTCGCGCACCAACAGTCGCGCGGCCGTGAGCTCGTCGACGCCGCGTAGGCCGGCTGTGCGATCGGTCATCGCACGCGTGAGCGCCGCGAACAAGCCGTCGACCGCGGCACGCCACAGATCGTCCTTCGAGCTGAAGTGGTAGTTGAGGAGCGGCTGTGTCACCTCGGCGCGCTGCGCGATCTCGCGCGTCGACGCCCCGTCGAACCCGCGATCGGAGAACAGGTCGAGCGCCGCGGCGAGGATCCGCTCCCGGGTCTGGTCCGCCGACGGTCGCGTCCGCCGCGTTCTTGTCACCGTCCGTGCCATGCAGCAGGACCTTATCGATCGATCAGACTTCTGACCAGACCCTGATCGACTGATCATTTTCTTCCAGGGACCCCGGGCGTACCGTCGGGCTGGGTACACGAATCTCTGATGGCACCGCGGAGAGGGACGACGATGCGCGTCGCGCTGGCCGTGGTGTTCGTCTTCGGGCTCCTTGCCGTGCCGGTCGCGCCCTCGGGAGCGGGATCGTCGGGGTGCGGACCTCTCGACCGTCCCGAAACGGGCTTGCAGGGTGAGGTGCCGATCGCGGACCAGGCGTCGGGTCGAGCCCTTCAGGGTTACGACTGCGGCCTCGCGCTCGTCGGCCACGTCGCACTCCCCGGAGCGTCGGCGAACATGGCGTGGGCCGGTCATTGCGCGTATGTCGCCACTTCCGGCAGCGGCATCAACGTGGTCGACGTCTCCGACGCCCAACACCCGAAGGTCACGACGACGTTGCACGGCCCGGGCTCTGACCTCACGATCGAGACGATCGCGACGAAGCAGATCGGGTCGCGTGCCGTTCTCGTCGCCGGTCGCTACGGCCTCACGGCCGGCGTTCCCGTGCCCGCGCCGATGGACATCTACGACGCGTCCGACTGCGCGCAACCGAAGTTCCTCACGACGTTCAACTTCCCCGAGAACATCCACAACCTCACGTTCTCGCCGGACGGAAGCCGCGTGTACGCGACGTTGCCGTTGCAAGCGGTGGACGTCCACGACCCCGCGCACCCGGTGTACCTCGGGAACCTCGAGCAGCAGATCCCGCAGTCGAACCTGTTCCAGCAGGCCGGCGTGCCGAACGCGAGCTACTTGGCCCACGAGGTGTGGACGAGCTCCGACGGCAACCTTCTCTACCTCGGCGGGCAGACCCCGACGTTCGGATGGTTCACGATCGCCGACATCACCGGTTGGCCGGCGCGCAAGCCGACGGTCCTGAGCCAGGTCGAAGGGCGTGGGCACTCCATCCGGCTCGCGACGATCAACGGCCGAACGTATGCGTTGCACTCGGAGGAGAGCATCGTCGGGCCGACCGCGAAGGGATGCGTCTCCCCGACGCTCAACCCGTTCGCCGGTGCCGCGCAGCCGTGGCTCAGTGACGTGACCGACCCCACGCGTCCCTTGATGCACCTCAGCCAGCTCACCCTCGCGATCAACGATCCCGCGAACTGCGCTCGGGAGGCGGCGGACGGGGAGAACGCGAGCGTCCACTACCACGACGTCGACAACCCGCAACGCACGACCTTCGTGATGGCGTCGATGTGGAACGCGGGGCTCCGGATCTTCGACGTGCGCCGGCCGTTGCAACCCAAAGAGGTGGCGTACTTCAACCCGGGGATGTTCCTGACGCCTTCGGACAGCGGTGTGCTCGACAAGGCATGGGGTCACGTCCACTACGACGAGACCACCGGGCGGATCTGGTTCGCGACCCAGAGCGGGGGCTTCTGGGTCGTCGAGCTCGAGCCCCAGCTGCGCCAACAGCTCGGCCTCCCCGCGGTTCCGGTACTGCACCCGAACGGAACCGCTCCCAGGCCGGCCGATACGATCGGCACGCCGGCCCGACCCGCGGTCGCGACCCAGCAGTACTACTGCGTCATCGGCTCGGTGTCGCAATAGGAGGCAAGGTGGAACCGGTCAAGATCGGTTGGCTCGGTTCGGCGCTCGACGGTCGCGATGGGGGCTACGACAAGATTCACCGGCTCGCGTTCGATCAAGCGGTCGAGTCGGGGCTGTTGGATCGGCCGTACGAGTTCGTGATCCACGCCGAGAACGGCCTGCCGAACGGCTCGGCGAAGAACGCGACCGACGGCTTCAAGTACCTCGTCGACGAAGGCTGCATCGGAGTCGCGGGCGCGTACAGCTCGGACAACGCCATCACGGTGGGCCCGCTCGCCAACGCGCTCGAAGTGCCGCTGATCTCCTGGGCGGGCACGGAACGCCTGCGCGGCGAATACTGCTTCCGTCTCGGGAACGGCGACTGCGGGGGTGACGCCGCGCTGGTGGTGTCGTGGTTGGTGCGGCACGGTCACACCCGGATCGCGGTGTTGAACGAGATCTCGCCCAACGGGGAGGAGTACTTCCGGTTCCTGCGCCAGGAGTGCCGCCGCCGCGAAGTGAGCGTCGGCGCGGTCGAGACGGTGACTCAGAGCCCTGCCGACCTTGCGTCGAACCTCGACAACCTGCGTCAGACGAGCCCGGACGCCCTCGTCTACATGGGTTACGGCATGCTCGCGGCCAAAGGCTTGCTGCGCGAGGCGCTGGACAAGCTCAACTGGGATCCGCCCCGGATCATGGGCACCGCGTTCATGTTCTACCTGATGGGTTTCGACAAGTTCGAGGGTTGGGTGGGCATCGACCAACTCGATCCGACGAATCCGTTGGTGCAGCGGTTCCACCAGCAGTTCGTCGCCCGCCACGGCGAGGATCCGCCCATGTGGCCGAACGCGATCCCCGTACTCGCGTACGACACCGCGCGGGTGCTCGTGGAAGGGTTGTTCCGCGCGCCGATCCTGAGCGGGCCCGGCCTCAAGGACGGACTCGAACGGATCCGTTTCATGCCGAGCGCCACCGGCGGCGCGCACACGCACATCGCGTGCTCGCCGTACGAGCACGGCATGTTCCGGGGCGACTGGCTGCTCTACGGGCGGATTCGCAACGGCAAGCTCGAGTTCGAAGGCCTCTTCGAGCCCTGGGAATGACACAGGGGCACGGAGGTGCCCGTGTGACCGCGACCGTTGAAGCTGTGTCCGGATTCGCCCGGCGCGCGGTCGGAGCGCGCTCGGTGCCGGCACCCGGTGTGTCAGCATCGGGGCAATGCAGACGCGACAGTTCCGGCCCTTCGGCGTCGCCGCCGTCCTGTTCACCTTCGTGAGCGTCTCGGCGGCGTGCTCCGGCTCGAGCCCGTCGAGCGGGTCCAAGAAGCCGGTGACGGCGTCGCCTTCGTCGGGATCGAGCGGGTATGTACGGCCGGCGTGCCGGCAGACCCGGCCCGGCCCGCCGGGAGCGGTCGCGACAGGCGGCGCACCGTCGGAATACGACGTCACCTCCTTCGACGGCACCCGCCTCCGGGTGCACTGGTTCCCCAACCCGAAGGCCACCGGATCGATCATGATGCCGACGATCCTCAAGGGCCCGGGCTGGGGCTCACCGGGCGACAAGGACACGAAGACGCACAGCTACGGGCTGTTCGGCGACGTGAGCATCGCCGACCTCTGGGACGCCGGATACAACGTGCTCACCTGGGATCCGCGCGGGTTCGGCAAGTCCGACGGTGCAGTATCGGTCGACTCTCCGGACGTCGAGGGTCGCGACACGCAGGTTCTGCTCGATTGGGTCGCGGTGCGTCCGAACGTGCAGCTGGACGCGCCGGGCGACCCGCGCGTCGGAATGGTGGGCGGGTCGTACGGCGGTGGCATCCAACTCGTGCTCGCGGCGATCGACTGTCGCGTCGACGCGATCGTCCCGACGATCGCGTGGCACTCGCTGACCACGAGCCTGTTCAAGGCGGCGACGGTGAAGCAGGGGTGGGGCGATCTCCTGTATGCCGCCGCGAGTGGTCGCAAGCTCGACCCGCACATCACGAGCGCGCACGACGCGGGCGACGCGACCGGAGCGATCAGCGCCGAGGATGCAGCATGGTTCGCGTCACGGGGTCCCGGCGATCTCGTGAACAGAATCAACGCGCCGACGTTGTTCGTGCAGGGAACCGTCGACACCTTGTTCACCCTCGACGAAGCCGTGACGAACTCCTCGATCCTGAAGTCGCACGGCGTGCCCACTGCGATGCTGTGGTATTGCGGCGGGCACGGTGTGTGTCTCACCAAGGGTGGTGACGCGGCACTCGTCGGGACGGCGACGATCTCGTGGCTCCAGCGTTACCTGAAGGGCGACACCTCGGCGCAGCTCGGGCCGGGCTTCACGACGGTCGACCAGAACGGCGCCGAGCTTGCTTCCGAGACGTACCCGCCGTCTCCCGGCCCCGCGGTCACCGCGCACGGCGCCGGCGACCTCCCGTTGACGAAGACCAACTTCGTGCCCGTGCACGCAGTCTCCGGCGCGTCGTCCTCGGCTCTCGGCGGTGTTGCGGGCGGCATCACGCCGACCCCGGCGAGCAATGCCCTGGAGGTCGGCATCCCGTTCAGCGGCCCGCTGCTCGTGCTCGGCGCGCCAACACTGACGCTCACCTATTCGGGCATGGCTGGCGCAGGCGATCGCCCGACTCGCGTGTTCGCGCAGTTGGTCGACGCCACGACCGGGCTCGTGCTCGGCAACCAGGTCACGCCGATCGACATCGAACTCGACGGCGCGACCCACACGGCGACCGTCCCGCTCGAAATGGTGGTGTTCTCGGCCTCGCCCGGCGCCACCTTGACACTCCAGTTGACGTCGTCAGGCGTCGGGTACGCGCCGCCCCGTCTGGGCGGCCACGTGATGTTCAGCTCCGTCGACGTCTCACTCCCGACTGCGAACGGAATGCGCGCCCGCTGAAGCGCATCACGTGCCGTCGGCGTGATATTCGGCATCGCTGATGTGCTCGCCCCACTCGGCGGCGCCTTCGGTCACGGCGATGTGCGTCATGAAGTGATCGGGTGCAGCCCCGTGCCAATGCCATTCGCGGCCGGGCGTGGAGACGATGTCACCCGGGCGGATCGTCACGATCGGCTCACCGCGTGACTGCACCCGCCCTTCGCCCTCGGTGACATAGAGCGTCTGTCCGATTGCATGCGAATGCCATGCGGTGCGCGCTCCCGGAGTGAAGTGCACCGCGGCGATGAACATCGGCGACGATCCGTGACCTTGGGCGATCGTGTCGATCCACACCTCGCCGGTGAACCATTCGGCGGGGCCTTTGGCGGTCGGCTTCCTCGGTTCGACGTCCATGAGCCTCATCATTGACGCGATCGCGCGCCGGTGTCACGCGTCACGCGTCGTGGCGTCTCGCGTCACGCGTCGTGGCGTCTCGCGGCGCGACGAGGACGGGTCCTCCGGCTGGCGCCGCTCTCCCGCGTCGGCGGCGCGGAAGAGCGGCAAGCGGAAGCCGGGCTCGACTTCGGTGATACAGACCTCGACGGGCATTCCGACCACGACGTCGCCGGGGTCGCGGTCGACGACGTTGCCCACCATGAAGACGCCCTCCACGAGGCGCACGACCACCGCGGCGTACGGAGTGCGCGCCGCGAACGCGGGCAGCGTGGGCGGATGGATCACGGTCCGCGCCCACACCTCGCCACGACCGGAGACCGCGACCCAATCGACCACATCCGACCCGCATGCAGCGCAGACCGGACGGGGTGGGTGCCGATACGTCGCACAGTCCGCGCAACGCTCGATCCGCAGCTCGCCTTCCGCGACGTACGACCAGAACCGGGCGTCGTCCGCGCCCATCGGGTCGGGTCGCGGGTACGGCTCGCTCACCGGTCCACCCCGAGGAGCACTGCGCCCGACGGATCGCTGATCGCGCCGCAGACGAACGCGATCTCCGCGCCTGGCACCTGGTTGGCCGCCGCACCGCGGAGCTGACGGACCGCCTCGGGAAGGTGGTTCACGCCGTGGATGAACGCCTCGCCGTTGGACCCGCCGTGCGTGTTGACGGGGAGCGCGCCGTCGGGCCATCGCGTCGCGCCGCTCTCGATGAACGGTCCGCCGGCGCCGCGTTCACAGAAGCCGTACTGCTCGAGGGCGAGCGGCACCGCGACCGTGAACGGCTCGACGATCAGCGCGACGTCGACGTCTGTAGGCGTGAGGGCTGCCTGCCCGAAGAGCCGACGACCTGCGTCGACCGCACCGCCGTCGCGCTCGCCGAACGCCGCGGTGGCCGCGAAGAAGTCGCACAGCTCCATGTGAATCGGCGCGCCGTACTGCACGTGCGACAGCACCCGGACCGCAGCCTGGCGGAGGTCGCGCGCGCGTTCGAGCGTTGTGACGAGTACCGCCGCCGCGCCGTCGTTCTCCAGCGAGCAGTCGAACAACCGGATCGGATCCGCGATCGGGCGGGACGCGCGCCAGTCGTCGAGCGTGATCTCCGTGCGCATGATCGCGTCGGGGTTGCGGCTGGCGTGGTAGCGCTGGGCGACGGCCTGCATGCCGAAATGCTCAGGCCGTGTGCCGTAGACGTGCATGTGCCGGCTCGCGATCAGTGCGAATTCGTGCGCGGGTGCGGCGACGCCGAAGGGATGGTGCCATTGGCGCGCGTCGCGCAGACGGCCGCCTCCCTTTGCCCAGGGCCGCCCGCCCTGGTTCGGGTCCGCGCCGTACGACGCGGCCTTCGAGCGATTTCGGGCTCGGAACGCCACGACGCAGTCAGCCGCGCCTTGTTCGACCGCGAGTGCGGCGAGGCCGAGGATGGACGCCGCGCCACCCCCACCGGATGGTGTGCGCAACATCAGGCGCAGCTCGGGGATGCCGAGCGCGGTCATGAGGTCGACTTCGGCGACCTGTTCGACGTGGTAGCTGACGAAGCCGTCGATTGCAGCGACGCCCAGGCCGGCATCGTCACACGCGGTTCGAACCGCCTCGCACGCGAGGTCGAGCTCGGTGCGCCCCATGTCCTTGGCGTAGCGCGTCTGGCCTATCCCCGCGACGGCCGCCGCCGTCGACGACTTCACGGCAATCGCCGCCGGCGCAGGACGTAGGTGTCCATGATCCAGCCCTTTGCGTCCCTCGCTCGCTGTCGCCGCCGCTGGATGTCGGACTGCACGTCGCGCAGTCTGCCGGAGACGAGGATCTCGTCGTCGGTGCCCAGATACGCACCCCAGTAGATGTCGACGTCGTCGGTGACCGTCGTGAAGGCGCAGTTGCCGTCGAGCATCACGACGACATGGTCGAAGTCTTCGGGAAGGCCCGACGATGCCAGCCGCCTTCCCGTCGTGATCGCCACGGAACCGGCGATCTCGTTGAGCGGGATGCGGTGCTTCGCGGCCAGCACCTGAACGCTGCTGATGCCCGGCACGACCTCGTACTCGAACACCGGGGTGCTGCGCGACGCGAGCTCGCACAGGATCCGGAGGATGCTGTCGTACAGCGACGGGTCGCCCCAGGCGAGGAAAGCTCCGCACTTCCCGTCGTCGATCTCGTGTTCGATCAGCTCGGCGTACTGCTCCGTCCGGGCATCGTGCCAGGAGCGGACGGCATCTCCGTACGCAGGGTCGGTGCGGTCGCGTGCCGGGTCGTCCACCTCGACGATGCGGTACGGCTTGGCGGTCGCGTAGCGCCGGCAGATCTCTTTCCGGACGGCGGCGAGCTCGGCTTTCTCGTCGCCCTTGTCGACCACGAAGAAGACGTCGACCTCGTTGAGCGCCTTGATGGCCTGCACGGTGAGGTGGTCGGGGTCGCCGGCACCGATGCCGATGACGAACACCTTCCTCATCGTCGGCCGTCGTCGGGCTCGGATGCCGACTGGGCTTCGAGCTCGTCGAACGTCGCCATCTCGTTGAGCACGCGCACCGCGGCCTGCACGATCGGCACTGCGAGGCACGCGCCCGTTCCCTCACCGAGACGGAGCTCGAGGTCGATCAGGGGGTCGAGGTTGAGATGTGCGAGCGCGACCGTCGCGCCGGGCTCCGACGAGCGGTGTCCGGCGACACAGTGCTCGGCGACTCCGGGAACGAGCGCGTTGGCCGCGACGAGCGCCGCGCAGGCGATGACACCGTCGACGATCACGGGCACACGCTCGGCGGCGCCACCGACGATCAGCCCCGCGATCGCGGCGATCTCGAGGCCGCCGACCTCGGCCAGAACCGACACCGGGTCGAGGTAGCCGTCGACGCGGCCGACGGCGTTGGCGACCACCTTGGTCTTGTGGGCGAGCATCGCGTCGTCGATGCCGGTGCCGCGACCAGTCACCGCGTCGGGGTGCGTGTGTGTGAACGCGGCGATGAGCGCGGCGGACGCCGTCGTGTTGCCGATTCCCATGTCTCCGGTGACGAGTAGGTCGTGACCGGCGGCGACGAGACCGGCCGCGACGTCCGCGCCGGTGTCGAGCGCGGCCCGCGCATCGGCGGTGCTCATCGCGGGGCCGATCATGAGGTCGTCGGTGCCGGCCCGGACCTTGCGGTGTACGACGCCGGGGAGGCCTTGGAGGTCGGCCGCCACGCCGACATCGACGACGTGCACCTCGGCGCCGACCTGTCGCGCGAACGCGTTGATCGCCGCGCCACCCGCGGCGAAGTTGGCGACCATCGCCGCGGTGATGTCCTGCGGCCACGGCGTGACGCCCGACGCGACCACACCGTGGTCCCCCGCGAAGACCACCACCACCGGGCGGCTCGGAACCGGCGGCGGGCACCGGCCCGTGATCGCGGCGACGAGGTTTCCGAGGGTCTCGACCCGTCCGAGCGAACCGGCCGGCTTCGTGAGCTGAGCCTGACGCGCCTCCGCGGCAGCGCGGGCGTCGCGGTCGAGCGGCACGACCGCGTCGGCCGCGGCCGTGAAGGGTCCCGAACGGGCCGCGATCGCGCGGCTGATCGCGTCGGGGAGCCCTCCATCGACTGCGGCGAACGCGACGCCCGCCGTCGCGGCGGCGTCACGATCGACATCGTTGTCGCCGACGAGCAGCGTGCGTTCCGGTGCCACACCGAGCCGCGCGCATGCTTCGAGCACGCCGCGTGGGTCGGGTTTCGCGGCGCCCATGTCGCTCGACGTGACGACGACCTCCAGGAGCGCGTCGATGCCAGACGGTGCAAGCAGCGCGCGGACGGTCGACTCACCCATCGTCGCGGTGTCGGTGACCGCGCCGAGACGGTGATGCGCAGCCAGGGAACGCAGTGTCTCGACGACGCCGGGCAGCGGTCGGGCGGCGAGATCGCTGACCGGTGTCGCCGGTGCCGCCTGTTCCACCAGCGTGCCGCCGACGTCGAACAGGACCGCGTCGATGCCGGGAATGCTGCCGTTCATCGGTATCCCTCCAGTGCCTTCAGAAGCCGTTCGAGACCATCGGGGTCTGGCACGGCGATGCGGACGCCGCCGACAAAGCCGAAGTTCGCGGTGTCGCGCACGAGCACGCCGCGCTGTGCGAGGTGGTCGCGCAGCCCTCGCGCCGCGCGGAAGAGAACGAAATTGCTGTCGGACGGATCGGCTTCGAGGTCGAACGCGGCCAGAGCAGCGACGAGGTCGGCACGCGCGCGCCCGATCGCGCCCGCCCAGCGCGGGAGATCGGCGAGGTCGAGCAACTGAGGGACGATCGCGCACGCGAGCGCATTGACTGACCATTCCGGCTGGTGACGCGCGACGCGCTGCGCCGTCTCGCCGTCAGGAGCGACGACGTAGCCGACGCGCAGGCCCGGACAGGCGAAGACCTTCGTGAGCGACCCGACGACGATCGCGTCGTCGCCGCGTGTCCACCGGCCGGTCGCGAGCGGATAGAAGGCTTCGTCCCACACGGCGGCGGTGTCGTCGCGAGCGGCGAGGCGGCCGGTGGGATTGTTGGGATTGGAACGCCAACGTGGCGCACCGGGTGCACAGGTGCGGAGGTGACGCGAGTAGAGGGAGAACTCGGGACCTTCGACGTGGCCGGCGGGAAACTCTGTTGCCACGAGCGCGATGGCCTCGGCCCCGCCGTTCGTCAGGACGACCCGATCCGCGCTCACACCGAGGGCCCGGGCCAGCGCCTCAGTGGGGAGCGAGGTGTCGGGATACTCACGCGCTGCGTCAGCGTGCTCGGCGACGAGTGGTCCGACGTCGGGCGCGAACGGGTTGATGCTCATCGACAGGTCGAGCACGGACGCGGGCGGGATGCCGAGCATGCGGGCAAGGCGCGCGCCGTCACCGCCGTGGGCTCCGGGAGCGGGAATCACCGCAACCTCGCGGCGAGGGCCAGCGCAACGAGCAGCCCGAGAAGCGCGAGCTCGACGTGCGACGCGAGCGTGAGCGCACGATCGATGTCGGCGGCGGTGGGACGCGGGCCCCATCCCAGCCGCGGTCGCTCCTCGTCCCGGTCGCCGTATCGCAACGGGCCACCGAGCTCGACGCCGAGCACCGCCGCGAACGCGGCTTCGGCGACGCCGGCATTGGGTGAGGGGTGCTCCGGTGCTTGCCGGAGCACCGCGTGGCGCACCGCGACCGCCGACGCCGGGCGCACGAGCGCGACGAGCGCGGCGGTGAGACGCGCGGGCACGTAGTTGGCCGCGTCGTCGAGCCGGGCACTGGCCCAACCGAACCGCTCGTATCGCGTCGATCGGTGCCCCACCATGGCGTCCATGGTGTTGACCGCGCGGTACGCCGCCGCGGCGCGGCGACCGCCCGTCATCGCCCACCACACCGGTGCGACGACCGCGTCGACGGTGTTCTCGGCCAGCGATTCGATGACGGCCGCGGCGAGGCCGGAGTGGTCGAGCTGCGACGGATCCCGGCCCACGAGCGCGCTGACCCGAGCGCGCGCGTGGCCGACATCGTCGGCTACGACCGCGTCGCGCACTTCGGACGCGACGCGGCGCAGCTCGCGCCCGGCCGCCGTGCACCCGACGACCAACGCGAGCGGACAGATCGAACCGACCGTGAAGCCGAGCGCGACGCCGCTCGCCGTGTAGACGGCACCGGCGCCGCGCGTGTCCGCGTAGCAGCGACGTTCGAATGCTTCCATGAGGCGGCCGAAGATCGCGACCGGATGCACCGGAGCGGGCGGCTCGCCCGCGACCCGGTCGATCATCAGGCCGCACGCAACCGCGGCAGCGCGCCGGCGCAGCGCCCGGCTCACCATTTCGCCGCGGCCACGACGAGGCCGACGGTCTCGGCGACGACGATCGTGGCGCCGAGGACGTCGCCGGTGAAGCCCCCGATCCGCCGTTGCGCGAGAACGAGGACGCCGACACCGGCAAGCACGCCGGCGGCGACTCCGGTCGCGCCGGCGACGCCTGCACCGAGTGCCGCGCCGGCGAGCGCGATCGGGATGGTGAGCGCCGGCCACCGTGGCGCGCCGTCGAGCAGCGGCGACGCGATGCCGACGTCCCGCGCGTACCTCATCGTCGAGGGCACGGAGGCAACGAGTGAGCGGGCCGCGGCCCACAGCCCGATCAGAAGAAGGACCGAGACCGGTCGCGACGCGAGCGCGGTGACGCGCAGGACGAGCGCGAGCGCAACCGCGGCGACGGCGAAGGCGCCGACGTCGGGCGCGCGCATGATCGCGAGCCGCCGCTCGCGCGACGCGTGCGGCAGCAGGCCGTCGGCCGCGTCGGCCAGACCGTCGAAATGCAGCATGCCGGTCGCGCCGAGGTCGACGGCGACCACGATCGCCGCGGCGACCGGCGCGGGCCACCACCGCTCTCCGAGCCACCACACGCCACCGAGCAGTGCACCGAGCGCGGCGCCGACGAGGGGGAACCACCCGAACGCGCCCGGCCGGAGCCGGCCGCCGCGGCGTCCGAACGTGGTGAGGAATGCCAATGCGTCACGCATCGACGGCGCCGAGCTCGAGTGTGCGACCGGCCACCACGAGCAGCGCACGGTTCGCGACCTCGGCCAACTGCCGATTGCAGTCGCCGACGGCATCGGTGAAGCGGCGCCCCGCCTCCGTCGGCGGGTGCACCGCGAGGCCGACCTCCTCGCTCACGAGCACCGTGTCGCCGCGGCGACCCGTGCACGCGCGGCACAGCGCGTCGACGTCGGTGGCGAAGTCGGGCCGGCCGGCGATGTAGGCGCCGATCGAGTCGACGAGCACCGTGCCCTCGAGCTCGAGCAGTCGCGTCGCGAGGTCGTCGGCTTCCTCGACGGTGCGCCAGGAAGATGGTCGGCGGGTGCGGTGCTTCGCGATACGGGCTTCGAAGTCGGTGTCGCCGGCCGCCCGTGCGGTCGCGACGTACGTCACGGGCTCGGGGAGCGTCGACACGATGCGTTCGGCGATCGCCGACTTTCCCGAGCGCGTTCCGCCGAGGACGAGCACGATCACGCGAACACCGCGCTGCTCACGACGGCCCCCAACATACGAACACAGGGTTCTCGGCCGCGAGCCTGACGCCGTGCTCACCCAGCGCGACCCCACGAGAGACCGAGAGCTCGACGATGTTGCCGAGGCGCTGCCATGCGGCGACGGCGCGGTCGACGAGCGCGTAGTTCGCGACCACCACACCACCCGGGCGCAGGCGCGCGAGTGCCGCGTCGAGTACGCCGATGCCGCCGCCGCCGACGAACACCCGGTCGGGGTCCGGAAGAGTCGCGAGCACGTCGGGCGCAGCGCCCGACACGGCATCGACGGCAACCCCGTGCGTCTCGGCGTTCGCGACGATGCGCGTCACGCTCTCGGCGTCCTGTTCGATCGCGAAGACCTTCAGGTCCGGCGCCAGGCGCGCAGCTTCGATCGCGATCGAACCGCTGCCGGCTCCGACGTCCCAGAGCACTCCGGTACGCGGGAGTTGGAGCTTGCCGAGCGCGACCGCCCGCACCTCGGCCTTCGTGATCATCCCGTCGCGGTGGGCGAATCGATCCTCCGGCATGCCCCACGAGAGCGTCTTTGGGCCTTGTTCGGGGCGCCGTTCGCGCAACACCACGATCGACATCGCATCGAGATCCGAGGCTGCGAGCGCGGCGAGGTCGCCGTGGAACACGTGCTCGTCGAGCTCGCCGAGCCGCGTCAGCACGGTGACGTCGCGAGGCCCGCAAGCCAGCGAGAGGAGCGCGGCGCCGATCGCCTGTGGCGGGTTGTCGGGCGACGTGAGCACCGCCGCCTTGGGCGCGTCGATGAGCTCGCGCGCGGCGTCGTCCATCGCGCGCCCGTGGGCCGATACGACGACCGCGTCGTCCCACGAGCAGCCGAGCCGCGCGAAGGCCAACGAGACGGATGACGGTGCCGGATGCACGCGGAGCGCGTCCGACCCGAAGCGGGAAGCGAGCGCGCGGACGATGCCGAAGAAGCCCGGGTCACCGGAGGCGAGCACCGTCACGCGTGCACCGTGCTCGACTGCGTCCGCGATCTCGTCGAACGCGTCGGACAGGTTCGCGGTGAGCGGCACCCGCTCTGCCTCCGCGGCCGGCGACGCGAGCTTCAGCTGGCGGTCGGACCCCACGACGACCATCGCACCGTCGACCGCGGCGCGGGCGGCGGTGCCGAAGCATTCGCCGCCGACCAGACCGACGACGTCGATGATCGCCGGCCCGTCAGGCATCACCACGCCCCGACCGGAACGAGTGCGAGTAGCCGGCCGCGTACACGTGGCTGCGGGCTGCGACCTCGCGCAGGGCCAGCGCGTCACCCACGAGCACCAACACGGTGGTCGTGCGGGCGAGCGCGCGCAGGTCGTCGGCGAGCCTGCCAACCGTCGTGTGGACGATCTGTTCGTCGGGCCACGACACCCGCGAGGCGATGACCGCCGGCGTCTCTTCCGTGTACGCGGAACGGAGCGTGAGCAGCTCGGCCCGCAACTCGTCGGGGCGCGCCGCGGAGAGGAACACGGCCATCGTGCCGCCGACCCGCGCGTACTCGGCGACGCCCTCGTTCGCCGGCATCGATGCCGCGGTGCGATGGGCCAGACGCGTCAGCACGACGCTCTGTGCGACCGCGGGTGACGTGAGCTCACGCCCGATTGCGGCCGCAGTCGCGGCCAAGGAGCTCACGCCCGGCACGATCTCGAACGAACGTCCGTTGGCGACGCACCAGTCGATCTGCTCGCCGATCGCGGAGTACACCGTCGGGTCACCCGAATGGAGGCGGACGATCGCGGCCTCGGGGTGCGCCTCGTACACCGCGATGACGTCTTCCAGCGTCATGGCCTTCGAGTCGTGGACGACCACGTCCGGCTTGCAGTGCGACAACAACGCCTCGGGTACGAGCGATGCGGCCCATACCACGACGTCGGCGTTCGCCAGACGCTGCGCGCCCCGCACGGTGACGAGATCGGCCGCGCCCGGCCCGGCGCCGACGAACGAGATCATCGGGCGGCCGCCCGCACCGCGGGCACGACGACCGTCGCGAGATAGGACGCCGGGCGGTCGGCGACGGCGGCGACCCGGGCCGACCGGCCACCCGGCAGGCCGAGCATCTCTCCGACCACCGCGCCGTCGAGGCGGCCGTTGCTGCGCAATCGGTCGGCGACGGAAGGAAGGTGCCGGCCGCCCTTGTACAGCACGATGGTGCTGTCCGTGTCGGTCAACATGGTGTCGAGCACGGACGTGTCGCCATCGGCGACGGCGAGCACGAGATGCTCACCTTCCTCCGTGAGCACGACCGCGGTCTCGGCGGCCAGCTCCTGGAACGCCATCACTCCCGGCACGGTGGCGACCGGAACGGAAGGCCGCTGGGCGGCGACGATCCGGGCGAGTGCGGGGAAGGTCGAATAGACGTTGGGGTCCCCGAGCGTCACGAACGCGACGACGGCTCCGGTGTCGAGCGCGTCGACCACCGCCGCGGCTGCGGAATCGAGCGAAGCAGATCGCGCGGTCGCGTCGCCCGCGATGTCGAAGGCGAGACGGTCGACGCGAACCTCGGGTGCGACGGCCCGCACGACGGCCTCCGCGCGCCCGATCGCGTCCGGCGCGGTGGACGCGGCGAAGACCCGGCCGGCCGAGGCCAACGTCGCGATGGCCCGTTGGGTGACGAGGCCCGGATCGCCCGGGCCGACTCCGACTCCGACGAGCCGGGGGCCGGCGGCGCGTGGTCGCTCCGGAGCGCCCGGCGTGCCCTCGGCTTCGGCCGCACGCACCAGGCGCTCGACCGCGAGCCGCACCAGCTCGGCCTCCGAGCGCCCGGACCGTCGGGCGAGCGTGGCAAGTTGCTCCTTCAGCTCCTCCGGCAGGTACACGGACGTCTTGAGCACGGACGTAGGGTACACATAGGGCAGTGGCCGGGTCTCCGGAGTCAGGAGCCGGCGGCCGACCGTACGAACGCCGCGGCGAGGTCGGGCGCAGCCCCCAGGTGCACGTGGAGGTAGGAGGCCAACAGGCGCGGGCTCGCGAACGCCGGCGGCGTGGTCGTGCCCGGCGTCACCGCCGCGAGCGCATCACCGCGCGGCGACACGGTGGAGTAGTGGAACTCGTGGCCGCGGATCTCGAGGCCGGCGGGCCCGAGCGGCGTCGGCACCCTGGTGCGCGCGTGGCGGTAACCGAGCGTCACGCGCGAGCCCATCGCGGCGCGGGCCGGGACGACGCCGGCCATCGCGCGGTCGTCGAGGCGTTGTGAGAGCCAGAGGAGGCCGCCGCACTCGGCCCACACCGCGATGCCGTCGGCGACCCGGCGCCTCACGTCGTGCAGCAGCGGTTCGTTGTCGGCGAGTGCGGACGCGTAGACCTCGGGGAAGCCGCCACCCGCGATCAACCCCTGACAGTTCTCGGGGACGCGCGCATCGTCGCACGGATCGAACGGAACGAGCTCGGCGCCTGCGGCCGCCAGCGCTTCGAGGTTGTCCTCGTAGGCGAAGCTGAACGCGCGGCCGCTCGCGACCGCGACTCGAACGTCGCCCGTTCGTGCCGGGAGTGGAGGTGCGTCGAAGTCGCGCCGCGGCACGCCGGCCGCGACACGTGCGATCGCGTCGAGGTCACAGGAGCGCTCGATCGCGTGCGCGAGCCGGTCGAGTGCGGCGCGCACCGTATCGGGCTGCTCCACGACCGGAACGAGGCCGAGATGGCGGTCGCGCCACGCGAACGCGTCGTCTCGGCGCAACGCCCCGAGCAACGGGACACCGGTCCGTTCGAGCGCCGTCCGCAACAAGTGCTCGTGGCGGTCCGACCCGACCCGGTTGCAGATCACGCCGGCCAGGCGCACCCGGGCGTCGAGCGTGGCGAATCCGTGCACGATGGCGGCGATCGAGTGACTCAACCCGGAGGCGTCGACCACGAGCACGACCGGAGCATCGAGCAACACCGCGACATCGAACGTCGACGACGGCGTGCCGTCGGCGGCGCCGTCGAACATCCCCATGACGCCCTCGACGACGAGAAGGTCGGCACCATCGGCGGCCCGCGCCGCGAGCGGACCGATCGCGCCCGTACCCGACATCCACGGGTCGAGATTGCGACCCGGACGACCGGTCGCGAGCGCGTGGTAGCCGGGGTCGATGAAGTCGGGGCCGACCTTCGCGGCCGCGACGTTCGTGCCGCGGCGCGCGAACGCGGCCATCAACCCGCTCGCGATCGTGGTCTTGCCGACGCCCGAGCCCGTGCCGGCGATGACGACGCGCGGGCCGAGGGTCATGTGGCCGTCAGTACTCGATGCCCTTGCGGGCACCAATGCCTTCGTCCATCGCGTGCTTGACCTTCACCATCTCGGTAACGGTGTCGGCAATCGCGATGATCTCGTCGGGTGCGTATCGACCGGTGACGACGACGTTCGTGCGCGCGGGTCGGTCGCGCAACACCTGCACGATGTCGTCGACGGGAACCCAGCCGTACTTCACGGTGTAGGTGAGCTCGTCGAGGATCACGAGGTCGTGCGCACCACTGTCGATCTTCGCCGCGGCAACGTTCCACGCGTGGCGGCCCTTCGCGATCGTCTCGTCCATGTCGGTCGATTCCCAGGTGAACCCGTCGCCCAGCGTGTGCCATTCGATGCCGAGATGGTCTGCGAGCTTCCGTTCGCCGGCCCGCCACTTCTCGCTCTTGACGAACTGCACGACGCAGACCGACCAGCCCCGCGCCCACGCCCGCCCCATCACGCCGAAGGCGGCCGAGCTCTTCCCCTTGCCGGTGCCGGTGTTGACGAGGAGCCGTGAAGCCTGCGTCATGGCGCGCACCGTAGCCCGGACATAGGGCAGCATGCCCTACGTAGGCGCTACGGTTGCCGGCGTGGCGACGACTGCAGCTCCGGCAGCGCGGGCCGGGCGCGGCGCGTGCCCGAGCGTGCACGCTCCGTTCCTCGAGCTCGACGGGGCGCTCGCCCGGATCCGGCTGCCCGGCGGCATCCTGCCTTCACCGGCGGCCCGCGCGATCGCGACGCTCGCGACAGAGCTCGGGGCGGGCCCCGTCGAGCTGACCAACCGGGCCAACCTCCAGCTGCGTGCCATACCTCCCGACGCCATCGGTCGAGGACGCGACGCGCTGATCGCCGCCGGGCTGGCGCTCGAGGACCCGGACGCCGACGAGCGCCGCAACGTGCTCGCGAGCCCCACGGCCGGTGTCGACGCCGAGGAGCTGGTCGACACGCGGCCGCTCGTGACCGACGTCGCGGCGCGGCTCGCGTCCACCGCGGCGACCGGGCTCACGCCGAAGTTCGGCGTGCTCGTCGACGGTGGCGGTTCGGTGCACGTGCGCGGCCGGGTGCACGACGTCGCCTTCGGCGCGGTGCGCGCCCGCGACGGTTCGGTGCGTTATGAGATCCGTCTCGCCGAGCCCCTGCCCGTCGTGTTCGTCGCGGGAGAGGCCGTGTTGCAGGTCGATCCGTCGCAGGCTCTCGATGCGGTCGACGCGGTCATCGCGCTGTGCGCGCCGTTCGGCCGAGCGTCGGACGCGCTCGGCGAGCTCGGAAGAGAGCGCGCGGCACGCGAGCTCACGCGGCGCTCCGGTGGCGCGGTGATCGCCCGCGACGGCGGTGAACTGCGCGGCCCGATCAACGAGTCGGCGTCAGCCGTCGGTGTGCACGGGCAGCGCAACGCGGGTCGAGTTTGGGTAGGCGGAGTGCCGGTGCTCGGTCGCCTCGAGCCCGCCGCGCTCGCCGCGCTCGCGACGCTGGCGGAACAGGGCGGAAGTGGCGAGCTTCGGATCACGCCGTGGCGGGGACTCGTCGTGCCCGACGTCGCCACCGACGACGTCGCGGCGGTTCTCGCGGCGTGTACCGACCTCGGGCTCGTGTGCGATCCGGAACATCCGGTCAACACGGTCGTCGCCTGCGCGGGGGAGTGCGGATGCGCGGCCGGGCTGGCCGACACGCAGTCCGACGCGCGTGCGGTGATCGACCACTTGCTCACGGTTCCGGTCGCCGAGCGGCCCCGATCGCTACACGTGTCGGGGTGCGAGAAGGGCTGTGCGCGACCACGACCCGCCCAGGCCTCGCTCGTCGCGGGCCCGGTGCGCGGCACCTACGACGTGTACGCGGCGCGGGCGGGCGCCACCGGTTCGCGATTCGGCGAACGGATCGCGTCGGGGCTCGACCTGCGCGCGGCGATGGAGCACGTCGACGCAGAGGGAACGCGGGGATGAGCGCGTCGGAACCGACCGAGCGACAGGACGCGCTCGACGTGCTCGACGGGTACGTGCGTGACGGGGCCGAGATCTACCGCAGGTCGTTCGCGACGATTCGATCCGAGGCCGACCTCGCTCGTGTGCCTCCGGATCTGGAGACGGCCGCGGTCCGCATGATCCACGCGTGCGGGATGGTCGACCTCGTCGACGACCTCGACTGGTCCCCAGGCGTGGGCGACGCGATCCGGACCGCGCTGAGGGCCGGAGCCGGTGTGTTCACCGACTCTTTGATGCTGGCGAACGGCATCACGCGCCGCCGACTTCCGGCGGGCAATGCGGTGCGGTGCACGCTGCGCGACGACGACGTGGTCGCGCGCGCGGCCGCGCTCGGCACGACACGTTCCGCGGCCGCGGTGGACGCATGGATCCCGCAGCTCGCCGGTGCTGTCGTCGCCATCGGCAACGCGCCCACCGCACTCTTCCGCCTGTTGGAGCTGCTCGACGGCGACGCGTCGGTGCCGCGTCCGGACGCGATCATCGGTGTGCCGGTCGGGTTCGTCGGCGCGGTCGAGTCGAAGCTCGTGCTGGCGCGGGGCGCGCACGGCGTGCCCTTTCTCACCGTGCACGGGCGCCGGGGCGGCAGCGCCATCGCGGCCGCGGCCGTGAACGCATTGGCGAGCGAGCCGGAATGACGCAGCGACCGGAAGCGGGTCGGTGCTTCGGCGTCGGAGTCGGCCCCGGCGATCCCGAGCTGGTGACGGTGAAGGCGGTACGGGTGCTCGAGGAGTGCTCCGTGGTCGCGTACTTTTGCGCGACGCGTCGCGAGAGCAATGCCCGTCGTGTCGTGCAGCAGTATCTGCGTGCTCACCACACCGAGATGCGCCTCGTGTACCCGGTCACCACCGAGCCGGTCGCACCGGACAAGTACGAGACCCTGCTTGCCGACTTCTACGACGAGTCGGCGAAGCGGATCGCCGAGGTGCTCGACGCGGGTGTCGACGTCGCCGTGCTCTGCGAAGGTGATCCGCTGTTCTACGGCTCGTACATGTACCTGCACACCCGCCTGCACGATTCGTACGCGAGCGTGGTGGTGCCCGGGGTGTCGTCACCGTTCGCGGGCGGGGCGGTGCTCGGTGCTCCGCTCGCGTCACGCAACGAGGTCTTCAGCGTGCTGTCGGGGGTGCTCCCCGCCGACGAGCTGGTCGCGGGAATCGCAGCCGCCGACGCCGCGGTGGTGATGAAGGTCGGCCGCAATCTCGAGAAGGTGCGCGACGCCGTCGCGCGTGCGGGTGTGCTCGACCGCGCGTCGTACGTGGAGTGGGCCACGACCCCGCGGCAGCGCACGATGCCGCTCGCCGAAGTCGACGGCCGCAGCGCGCCGTACTTCTCGATGGTCGTCATCCCGAGCGCGGGCGCGCTGCGCCGATGACGGCCGGCCGGCTCGCGGTGGTCGGCCTCGGGCCGGGTACGTCGTCGTGGCGCACGCCCGAGGCGCACGAGCGGCTCGCGCGGGCGAGCGACCTCGTGGGGTACGGCCCGTACCTCGCGCTCGTGCCCGCCGCGGACACGGCGGCCCGCCGGCACGAGTTCGACAATCGGGAAGAGGCCGAACGGGCGCGGTTCGCCCTCGATCTCGCGCTGGAGGGTCGCGACGTCGTCGTGGTGTCGTCGGGCGACCCGGGAATCTTCGCGATGGCCACCGCCGTGGTCGAGGAGCTCCATCGCACTCGTGACGACCGCTACCGGGCGCTCGACGTCACGATCATTCCCGGAGTCACCGCGGCATCCGCGGCCGCCGCGCAGGTGGGCGCGCCACTGGGTCACGACTTCTGCTGCCTGTCGTTGTCCGACGTCCTGAAGCCGTGGGAGGTCGTCGTGCAGCGTCTCGAAGCGGTCGCGTCGGTCGACCTCGTGATCGCGCTCTACAACCCGATCTCGCGGCACCGCCCGTGGCAGCTCGGTCGGGCACTCGAGATCCTCTCGGCGCACCGCGCGCCGGCGACGCCCGTCGTGCTCGGGCGCAACGTCGGACGCGACGGCGAGACGATGCAGGTCACGACGCTCGGCGAGCTCGATGTCGCCGACGTCGACATGCGGACGGTCGTCATCGTCGGCTCGACGACGACACAGGCCTTTCGCGACGTGAACGGCCGAACGTGGGTCTACACGCCCCGCGCGTATCCGGGTGCGTCGCCGTATGGAGCCTCCGCCGGCGCGTCTTCGAGCTGAGCGAGCCAGGCGAGGGCCTCGTCCACCGATGCGGCAGTCGGTCCGGGCGGGCCCGGGGGTCGCTCGACCATCACGACAGGCAGACCGAGCGCCCGTGCCGCGACGAGCTTGGCCACGGCGCCGCCGCCGCCGCTGTTCTTGCTGACGACCACGTCGATCTCGTGGTCGCGCAGCAGCGCGACCTCGCGTTCTTCGTCGAACGGGCCGCGGGCGAGCACGACTGACGCGTCGGCCAGCGGCATGCTGTCCGGAGGTTCGATCGCGCGGACCAGGAACCACATGTCGGGCAGGCGCGCGAACGGCTGCAGCTCCTGACGACCCGTCGTGAGGAAGACGCGCCGGGGGCGCAGCTCGGCGAGGAGCGCGGCGGCCGCGTCGAGGTCGACGACGTTGTGCCAGTGATCCCCTGCGACCGCCTGCCACGCCGGCCGGCAGACACGAAGGCGCGGCACTCCCGCGCGCGCACATGCCGCGGCCGCGTGGTGCGGCATGCGCGCCGCGAACGGGTGTGTGGCGTCGAGGAGCACGTCGACGCGATGTGAGACGAGGTGGTCGACGAGGCCGTCGATCCCCCCGAAGCCGCCCACCCTGATGCGCCCTGGTGTCGACGTTCGCTGCCGTGTACGACCGGCGTACGAGACCGTGACGTCGTAACGCTCGCGCGGCGCGAGCTCCCGGGCGAGGCGCGATGCCTCGGTGGAACCACCGAGGATCAGGACGCGTCGCGGCGTGCCGGCCGCGTCACCCGCTTGCATCGCCGGCACGGTACCAACGGAGCCGGGGACGCCTGTGCGGTCGCGCGCCCCACTTGCTAAGTTCCCCGGTGCCACAGGGAACCCGGTGTGAATCCGGGGCTGTCCCGCAACTGTGACCGGGGAGCGACCCTCCGCCACGTTCGAGGTGGGCAAACGGCCACGGCCTCTCGGGGCTGGAAGGCCGGAGGAGAGCGGCGATCCGGGAGCCAGGATACCTGTGCACCCACATACCGAGACGCTGACGCGGGAGACGTCATGGGTATCACGGTCACGCCGCCGGACGGCATCGTCCACCTCTCGAGAGCCCCGTCCGCGTGACGATCGTGTCGCGTGGGCTGCGCGGCGCGCTCATGGTGTGCGGCACGACTTCCAACGCGGGCAAGACCACGCTCGTGACGGGTCTGTGTCGCTTCCTCTCGCGCGCCGGTGTGCGCGTCGCGCCGTTCAAGGCCCAGAACATGGCCCTCAACTCGGTCGTGACGCCGTCGGGCCACGAGATCGGGCGGGCGCAGGGCATTCAGGCCGCGGCCGCGCGCGTCGAACCCGAAGCCGTCATGAACCCGATCCTGCTCAAGCCGACGGGCGAGCGCAGCAGTCAGGTCGTCGTGCTCGGCCGCCCGTGGCAGGTGATGAGTGCGGCGGAGTACCACGACCACAAGCTGCAGCTGCTCCCCGTGGCATTGGAGGCCCTGGCCGACCTGCGGTCCCGTTTCGACGTCGTGCTGTGCGAAGGCGCCGGCAGCCCGGCGGAGATCAACCTCCTCGATCACGACATCGTCAACCTGCGCATCGCCTACGAGGCGGGAATGCCGGCGGTCATCGTCGGTGACATCGACCTCGGCGGAGTCTTCGCCGCGCTCTACGGGACCGTCGCTCTGTTGCCCGACAGCTACCGCGGCCTGGTGCGGGGCTTCGTCATCAACAAGCTGCGTGGTGATCCGGCGCTCCTCCTCGACGGTTGCGAGCAGTTGCGCGAGCGCATGGGCATTCCGACGCTTGGTGTGGTGCCCTGGGCCGACGGTCTCGGCATCGACAGCGAGGACTCGCTCGCGCTGCGTGACGCACGGGCGGCGGGTGGGCCGGCGTTGGGCGACGAGCTGGACGTCGCGGTGGTGCAGTTCCCGCGGCTGTCGAACTTCACCGACCTCGACCCGCTTCTGTGCGAGCCGGGTGTGCGGGTGCGCTTCGTGGCCGACGTCGCCGCGTTCGGCCGTCCCGATCTTGTCGTGCTCGGCGGCACCAAGGCGACGGTCGCCGATCTCGCCTGGCTGCGGGCCCGCGGCCTCGACGACGCGATTCGTCGCAGCGACGCGACCGTTGTGGGGATCTGCGGCGGATACCAGATGCTCGGCGAGTACATCGACGACACGGTCGAATCGCGTGCGGGGCGGGTCGAGGGACTTCGTCTGCTGCCGGTGACGACGCGATTCGCCGGCGACAAGGTGACCGAGCTGCGCACGGGCACGAGCCTCGGCCACCCGGTCTCCGGGTATCGCATCCACCACGGGCGTGTGCACGCGGTCGGCGGTGAAGCGTTCGTGGAGCTCGACGGCTCATCTGTCGTCGACGGCGTGCGGGCCGGCGCGGTGCACGGCACCACGCTTCACGGCCTGTTCGAGGCCGACACCTTCCGCCGTGCCTTCCTCGAACAGGTGGCGGCGCGACGGGGCAAGAACTTCGTGTCGGCTCACGTGTCGTTCGCGACTGAGCGCGAGGCACGCATCGACCGCGTGGCGGACATGCTCGAGCGGCATCTCGACGTGGAAGCGGTCGTCGAGCTCGTGGCCTCGGCCCAACCCGCCGGCGCGTGCGGAGTCCCCTCGTGACGCTCGACGAGGTACTCGCGGCAGTGGCCGGTCACGTCTCCTACCTGCGCGCGTCCACGGCGACCGAGGGCCCCGACTGGCAGCCCTGTGCTCCACTCGTCTCCGACGCCGACACGTTGGCGCGCGTGGTCGCCAACACGAAGACCGGGTTCGCCACCGACGACGACGCGGTCGCCGCGTCCCTGTTCACGCAGGCGTACGCGTTCCGTGTGGCCGGCGTCGCGCTCGCGGCGCACGCGCTCGATCTTCCCGTGCCCAACGTGGATCCGGCCGTGACCGCGGTGCGTCTCGACAAGCCGCGGCCGTCGGCCGTCGCCTACCTCGACCCGCACGTGACCGCCCGCGATGCCCCTGCACTCGTGGCGGCGCTCGTCGAGGGTCATTTCGCTCCGTTCGTCGCGCACGTCCATGGTGCGTTTCGGGTGGGGGAGCGGCTGCTGTGGGGCAACGTTGCCGCCTCGTGCGCGGCTGCGTTCCGGGCCGTGGAGTCGAGTGGGGTGCCACGTGAGCCGGTACGAGAGCGTGCGGGCGCGTTCGTCGCCGCCGCGCAGCCGTGGTTCGCCGGCCTCGGAGATTTCACGGTCGTCGAGCACGCGGACCGCAACGGTTGGTACTGGGACCGCGGGAGCTGCTGCCTCTGGTTCCGCACGACCAACGGCGGGCTGTGCGACAACTGCAGCCTCATCGACGCTTCGGAGCTGCACGAGCGTCGAATCCGCGAGTTGGCCGAGCGCGCCTCGTGATCCTCTTCGTCACCAACGTCGACACCGAGGTGCTCGCGTTGCGCACCGCGATCGAGGCGTTGCCCGACGGGTTCGGCCCGGTGCGCGCCGCGCAACCCTGGACTGTCGATGGTGTGCCCGACCTTGCCGGCGTGCGGTGCGTCCTCGTCCGCCTGCTCCGGGGCCGCCGCGCGTGGCCGGAGGGTTTCGACGCGTTGCGTTCCGGGTGCGAAGCACGCGGGATCCCGTTCATCGCGTTCGGGGGCGAAGCGGTTCCCGACCCCGAGCTCACCGAGCTGTCGACGGTCGCCACCGGCATCGTCACCGCGGCGTTCGCGTATCTGGTGAACGGCGGTCCGTCGAACTTCGAGCACCTGCTGCGTTTCGTCGCCGACACGGTGCTCCTCGAGGGCTTCGGCTTCGACCCGCCGCGGGAGATCCCGGCGTACGGCGTCTGGCGCAACCCCGCGGCCCGCGACCCGGACCGTCCCCTCGTCGCCGTCGTCTTCTACCGCGCCCACCTCGTGGCCGGAAACACCCAGTTCGTCGACGACCTGTGCGACGCGCTCGAGGCCCAGGGCGCCGATGCGATCGCATGCTGGTGTTACTCGCTGCGGGACGCAGAGGCCGCGCGCTCACTCGTGGATCTCGTCGAGGAGCGCGACGTCGACGTGCTCGTCACGACGGTGCTCGCGGCCGGCGGTGTCGCGGCGGGTGCCGGCACCACCGGCCGGGCCGGCGGCCTCGACGGCGAGACGTGGGACGTCGGCACGCTCGCCGAGCTGGATCGGCCCATCATCCAGGCGCCGTCCGCGGGCATGTCGCGCGCGGCGTGGGAAGCATCGGAACAGGGCCTCGGCCCGTACGACGCCACCGCGGGCGTGGCCATCCCCGAGTTCGACGGCCGGATCATCGCGCCGGTCTTCGCGTTCAACGAGGTCGTCGACGACGGCGACGAGCTCGGCCTTCCCGTGCGCGCGTACCGCACCGTTCCCGACCGCACACACCGTGTTGCCGGGCTCGCAGTGCGCTTTGCCCGTCTGCGCACGACGCCGCCGGGTGAGCGGCGCATCGCGCTCGTGCTGAGCGCGTATCCGACCAAGCGCAGCCGGCTCGGCAACGCGGTCGGCCTCGACACGCCGGCATCGACGATCGCGTTGCTCGACGCGCTCGCGCGCGCCGGATACTCGATCACGCAACGCCCGGTCGACGGCGACGGGCTCATGGCCGCGCTCGCCGACGGCATGACGTACGAAGCCGAGGAGCTGTCCGAGGGGCAGCTCGCGAAGGCGGCCGGCGGGCTCGATGTCGCCCGTTACGCAGCATGGTTCGCGACGCTTCCCGAAGCGGCCCGTCTCGAGGTCGAGGGTGCATGGGGCCCGGCGCCGGGCACGCAACGCGTCCACGACGGCGCGCTCGTGTTCAGCGGCCTCGATCTCGGCAACGTGCTCATCGCGATCCAACCACCGCGTGGTTACGGCGACGACCCCGTCGCCGTCTACCACTCGCCGAACCTTCCGCCCGCGCACCACTACCTCGCGTTCTACAGATGGCTCGACGAGGTGTGGGGCGCGGACGCGATCGTGCATCTGGGGAAGCACGGGACGCTCGAATGGCTGCCCGGGAAGGCTCTCGCGCTCTCCGCGGGCTGCTGGCCCGACGCCGCGCTGGGCGACGTGCCCCTCTTCTACCCGTTCGTCGTCAACGACCCGGGTGAGGGCGCGCAGGCGAAACGGCGTGCGCACGCGGTCGTCGTCGACCACCTGGTGCCCCCGTTGACCCGGGCCGACACCTACGACGAGCTCGCCCGTCTCGAGCAGCTCTTCGACGAGTACGCGCAGCTGCAGGCGCTCGACCCGTCGAAGCTGCCCGAGCTGCGGGCCCGGATCTGGTCGCTCCTGCGCGAGGCGGCGATCGACCGCGATCTCGGGCTCGAGCACACCGACGACGACGCGTTCGACGACGTGCTGCTCCACGTCGACGGGTATCTCTGCGAGCTGAAGGACGCGCAGATCCGCGGCGGACTGCACGTGCTCGGCCGGCCACCGGTCGGTGACGCGCTCGTCGACCTCGTGCTCGCGATCACGCGCCTGGGCCAAGGTCGCGTGCCGTCCCTGCGGGAAGTCGTCGCCGCGCAGCTCGGCGTGGACGCGACCGCGCCGCACGCGCTCGACGCCATCGAGGTCCGTGCGCGTGAGCTCGTGGAGGCGGCGGCCGCGCGAGGCTGGACCGCGGCGGATGACGATGCGCCGACGCTGCAGTGGATCTGCAGCTGGCTCGCCCCGAAGATCGGGCAGGCCACCGACGAGATCGACAACCTCGTCCGGGGGCTCGACGGCCGTTACGTTCCCGCGGGGCCGAGCGGCGCGCTCACACGCGGCAGCGCGCACGTGCTGCCCACCGGTCGCAACTTCTACGCGCTCGATCCGAAGGCCCTGCCCACCGAGCTCTCGTGGGACGTCGGGCGCGCCCTCGCCGACGGTCTCGTTGCCCGTCATCTCGAGGAAGAGGGCGACTATCCCCGCACGGTCGGCCTCGTGCTCTGGGGCACCGCGAGCATGCGCACGCAGGGCGACGATGTCGCCGAGGCGCTGGCGTTGCTCGGCATCCGGCCCGTGTGGGAGTCCGAGTCGCGCCGGGTCGTGGGGCTCGAACCGGTGCCGCTCGACGAGCTCGGCCGGCCCCGCATCGACGTGACGCTGCGGATCTCCGGCTTCTTCCGTGACGCGTTCCCGAACCTCGTCCACCTGCTCGACGACGCGACCCGGCTCGCGGCGTCGCTTCCCGAAGCGCCCGAGTGCAACTTCGTGCGCGCCGCGGGCGACGACGCGCCACGTGTGTTCGGGCCGGGGCCGGGTGCCTACGGCTCGGGGATCCTCCAGCTCCTCGAGCAACGCACGTGGCGCTCCGACGACGACCTCGCCGCGGTCTACATCGCGTGGTCGGGTTACGCGTACGGACGCGACGGCTTCGGCGTGCCGGCATCCGACGCGATGCGGAGACGGTTCGCCGCCATCGACGTCGCGATCAAGAACCAGGACAACCGCGAGCACGACATCTTCGACTCGGACGACTACCTCCAGGAGCACGGCGGGATGATCGCCACCATCCGGTCGCTCACCGGCCGCGACCCCAAGGCGTGGTTCGGCGATTCCGCGAATCCCGAACGGCCCGTCGTTCGCTCGCTGGCCGAGGAGGCGGCCCGAGTCGTACGAACACGCGTGATCAACCCTCGATGGATCGACGCGATGCAGCGGCACGGGTACAAGGGCGCCTTCGAGATGGCCGCCACCGTCGACTACCTCTTCGGCTACGACGCGACGGCGCACGTCGTCGACGACTGGATGTACGAGCGTGTCACCGCGGCGTACGTCGCCGATCCGGAGATCCGGAAGTTCTTCGAACGCTCCAACCCGTGGGCGCTCCAGTCGATCGCCGAACGGCTGTTGGAGGCCGCGGACCGGGGCCTGTGGAACGCGTCGGCCGGCGCGTTGCAATCGTTGCGCGACGCGGTGCTCGAGGCCGAGACGTGGCAGGAATCGCGATGACCATGCTTCCGTTGTCCGCGGTCGTCGGTCAGGACGACGCCAAGCTGGCTCTGGTGCTCGCCGCGATGGAGCCCCGCCTCGGCGGTGTGCTGCTGCGCGGGCACAAGGGCAGCGCGAAGACGACACTCGCGCGCGGGCTCGCCCGGCTCGTCCCGGGCGACGGCCCGTTCGTCGAGCTGCCGCTCGGCGCGACCGAAGACCGCGTCGTCGGGTCGCTCGACCTCGCCGAGCTCCTCACCGGTGGCACACCCCGGTACCGCGCCGGCCTTCTGGCCGCCGCCCACGGCGGCGTGCTCTACGTCGACGAGATCAACCTGCTCGCCGATCATCTCGTCGACCTGTTGCTCGACGTCGCGGTCTCCGGTGTCAACCGGGTCGAACGCGACGGGATCTCGCACACCCATCCGGCCCGCTTCGTGCTCGTGGCGTCGATGAACCCCGAGGAGGGCGAGTTGCGTCCGCAGCTCCTCGACCGGTTCGGACTCGCGGTCGACGTCGTCGCACCCGACGACGTGCCGACCCGCACGCGAGCGGTCGCGGCACAGCTCGCCGCGGAGAGGGGCAACGGCCCGACCGGTGACGCGCTCGAAGCCGACCGCGCGCTTCGCGACCGTCTCGCGCGTGTGCGGCCTGCGATCGTGACCGATCAGGTCATCGCGGCCGCGTGCCGTATCGCACTCTCGGTCGGGGCCGAGGGGCTGCGCGCCGACCTGATGCTGTGCCGAGCCGCCGCGGCCAACGCGGGATGGGAAGGACGCGACACTGCAACCGACAACGATCTGCGTCGTGTCGCGCCGCTCGTGCTGTCGCACCGGCGTCGCCGCACGCCGTTCGAGGAGCCCGGGCTCTCGCCCGACGAGCTCGATCGCGCCCTGTCCGAGCTCGACGATCCATCCGAGCTCGACGATCCATCCGAGCTCGACGAGCGCTACGAGCCCGAAGGACCTGACGGGCCCGGGGAACCTCGCAATGGTGGCCCGCGCCCTGACGAGGGCGACACCGGCGAGCGAGATCGCGAAGAGGTCGTCGAGCCCGACCGCGCGCCGGCGCCCGCGCTCCCGTCGATCGATCGCACCCTTGCCGCGGGACCGTCCGGGCGTCATGTGCGGTCCGCCGGCCCGCGCGGTCGCTTCGTGCGCGACGTTCCGGCAAGCGACGCGACGACGTCGTTCGCGGCCGTCGGTACCGCGGTCGCGGCCGCGTCCCGCCGCGCCACAACGCCCGATGCACCGGCGGTCGTGCGCGACGACCTCCGTGAGGCGATCCGTGAGGAGCGCTCGGGCAGTCTCGTCGTGCTCGTCGTCGACACGTCGGGTTCCATGGGCGCGCAACGGCGGATCGCGGCGGCGAAGGGCGTGGCCCTCGGCCTGCTGACCGACGCATATCAACGGCGGAACCGGGTCGCGGTCGTCGCGTTCTCCGGCGAGCGGGCGACGCTCGTCATGCGGGCCACCGGCTCGGTCGAGATCGCGCGTGCACGGTTGAGCGAGCTGCCCACGGGCGGCACGACGCCGCTTGCCGACGCGCTCGACACCGCGCTCGACGTCGCGGTCTCGGCCCGCCGCGAGAACCTCGAGCCGCTCGTCGTATTGATCACCGACGGGCGCGCGACGGTCGGTGGCGACGATCCGGTGGCCGCTGCGCACGCCGCCGCGGCTCGGGTCGCGGCCGCGCGCGTGCCGGCGATCGTGGTCGACGCCGAACAGCAGGGCACCCGGCTCGGGATCGCGGCCGACCTCGCACGAGTGCTCCAGGCCGAATGCGTCCCGCTTGCGGCGCTCGGCGACGACGAGCTCGAGCGTCGCGTGCGTCGAAGCCCGGCCGGCGACAGCACAACCGGGTCTCGCTGACGTGCGCGCGTCGCCCGGCGACGGTCTCCGGCGCCCCGTTTTCATGAGCGCACCGGTTGCGCTCATGGGCGGGAGCGCGGTGCTCCTGCTCGCCGCGGCGGCCGCGGTGACGCTCGGTTCCGTCCGTCTGAGCCCTGGGCAGGTGTGGTCGGTGGTCGCGGCTCACCTCGGCGGCCACCGGGCCGGCGACGTGATCGCCGAGCAGATCGTCTGGCAGATACGAATCCCGCGCATCATCCTCGCCATGCTGGTCGGAGGAAGCCTCACCATCGCGGGCACGGTGGTGCAGGCGCTGGTCCGCAATGCGCTGGCCGATCCCTTCCTCCTGGGCGTCTCGTCGGGCGCGAGCGTCGGCGCGACCGCGGTGCTCCTGTTCGGCGTGCTCGCGTCGTTCGGCCTGTGGGCTTTGTCGATCAGCAGCATCATCGGTGCGCTCGTCGCGATGCTCGCCGTGTTCGCAGTCGCGCGCGAGTCCGGTCAACTCGCGCCGACGCGACTCGTGCTGTGCGGTGTCGCGCTCGCGGCGATGTTCGAGGCGCTCACGAGCTTTCTCTTGTTCCGTGGGAACCCGCAGGCGACGCAGTCGGTGCTGTTCTGGCTGCTCGGCAGCTTCGGTCGCGCCTCGTGGTCGCACTTGTGGTTGCCCGGCGCCGCGCTCACGATCGGCATCTGTTATCTCATGGTTCAGGCACGGGCGCTCAACGCGCTCGCGGTCGGCGCCGAGACGGCCACGACGTTGGGTGTCGATGTCGGCCGGCTGCGCCGCAACCTGTTCCTCGTGACGTCGGTGGTCGCCGGCGTCTCCGTCGCCGTGAGCGGCGTGATCGGCTTTGTCGGTCTCGTCGTGCCGCACATCGTGCGTCTCGCCGTCGGGTCCGACCACCGACGAACCCTTCCGGTCGGGCTCGTGTGGGGCGCAGCCTTCATGGTGCTGGGCGACATCCTCGCCCGCACGGTGGTCGCACCGCAGGAGATGCCGATAGGCGTCATCACCGCGTTCATCGGCGCGCCGGTCTTCGTCCTGCTGATCCGCCGCCGCACGTACCGCTACGGCAGCCTCGGATGACGCTGGAACTGCGCGATGTGTCAGTCGACCTCGGCCCGAGACGCATCCTTTCCGATGTCAGCCTGACGGTCCGTGACCGGGCGTTCGTCGGGCTGCTCGGCCCGAACGGCAGCGGCAAGACGACACTCCTGAAGTCGGTCACCCGCGTGAATCGCCCTGCGGCCGGCAGCGTCCTGCTCGACGGGCGGACGGTTCACGAGCTTCGGGCGCGTGAAGTCGCGCGGCGCATCGCGTTCGTCGGCCAGGAGACGGTGGTCGAGTTCGACATCACCGTGCGGGACATGGTGATGCTCGGGCGACTCCCGCACCAGCGGGCGTACGCGGCCGACAACGAAACCGATCGTTCGGTGGTTGCGTCTGCACTCGCGACCGTGGACTGTTCGCACCTCGCGACACGGACCTTCCACACCTTGTCGGGCGGGGAGAAGCAACGGGTCCTCGTGGCCCGGGCGCTCACGCAGCAGGCGGACCACCTGGTGCTCGACGAGCCGACCGCGCACCTCGACATCCGGTACCAGACCGAGATTCTCGAGCTCGTCGCGGGTCTCGGTCTCACGGTGCTCGTCGCGCTGCACGACCTCGGCCTCGCTGCGATGTACTGCGACGAGGTGCACCTGCTGTCGTCGGGGCGGCTCTGCGCCAGTGGGCCGCCCGGACAGGTCATCACCGTCGAACGGGTCCAGCAGGTCTACGGCGCGGACGTGATCGTGATCGCGCATCCCGAGACCGGGACGCCGCAGCTGCTGCCCCGGCGCGCGGTCTCGAACCTTCGAGCGGCCCGATGACCCGGACATCCGCGAGAACGGTTGTTGCGCTGGTCGCGCTCATCGCCGCGGCATGCAGCTCGAGCACGTCGACCACGAACGCCGCGTCCACGCGTTCCGTGCCGCGCCCGTCCGGGTTTCCGGCCACGGTACGGAGCTGCGGTCAGCCCCTCGTGTTCGACACCCCGCCGAGCCGGGCGGTGTCGAACGACATCAACTTGACCGAGGACATGCTGGCGCTGGGGCTCGCCGATCGCATGGTGGGAACGTTCGGTGTCAGCGAACCGATGCCCGAGGAGTACCGGAGCTCGTTCGACCGCGTCGTGCACGTCTCGCCCGACTACGTGAAGCTCGAGCCTCTCGTCGCGCTCCACCCCGACTTCCTGTTCGCGGGGTGGAACTACGGACTGTCCGAGGAATCGAACCTCACGCCGGAGTCGCTCGGGCGCTACGGGATCAAGACCTATGTGCTCGAGGAGTCGTGCGCGCACGTCCGACGGGACAAGCGCAGCGTGAGTGTCGACGACACCTACACCGACGTCCGCAATCTCGGAGCCATCTTCGGCGTGCGCGCTCGAGCGGAGGGCCTGGTCACCACGATGAAGGCAAAGGTCTCCGACGTGGCCCGGCGGATCGCGAACGTTCGCCGGAAGCGGGTCTTCGTCTACGACAGTGGCGAGGCGTCACCGTTCACGGCGCCCGGCCTCGCGCTGCCCGACGACCTGATCGCGCGCGCCGGCGGCGCGAACGTCTTCTCCGACCTCGGGCAGTCGTGGACGTCAGTGTCATGGGAGCAGGTCGTCCGGCGCGCGCCCGAATGCATCGTGATCAACGACTACGGCAGCACGACGGCTATGCAGAAGCGCCAGTTCCTCGAGCAGTCATCAATGACGCGAAGCCTTCCTGCTGTGCGGGATCACTGCTTCCTCGCGCTGAGCTACGACCAGCTCACACCGGGGCCGCGCAACGCGGATGCGGTCGAGGCGATGGCACGGTGGCTCCATCCCGACGCGTTCCGCTGATCGGAGCAACGGTCGACGGGTAGTGTGATCGGCGTGCGACGGGTGCGCGCTCGGCGCGCGGACCTGCGATGAAGTCGGGCGGTCCCCGCCCGAGCCGCAACAACTTCGCGCCCCCGGCGCTGATCGCCGGGCTGCTCGCAGCCGTGCTGACGGTGTCGATCGGGTCGATCGTGCCGGTCACCGCGGCGCCCGCACTCTCGGTGCCGCAGGGCACAGGCGGCCCGCGCTTCACCTGTGCGTACGACGGCGTGATCGACGCAATCAGCGGCGCGTATGGCAGCGCGTCCGCCATCGGATGGCCCGGCAATTCGCAAGGAGTGGTCACCTGCCTGGGTGGAAGCTTCTTCGTGCAGGGCCCGATCAACCGCGCGTTCGGCTTCGGGATCTACGCGGGGAGCCCGGTGGAGTGGGTGGACGCCGACGGGTATCTGCCCGCGCAGATCACGACCTTCCGGCGCGACGGCGCGAGCGTCGCGATCACGGAGTTCGCGGACCGGGTGGTCCTCGACGGCCACGCCTTCGTCATGGTGTACGCGCGCGTCGCCATCACGAATCGAACGAGGCGGACACTGGCCGTCGATCCGCAACCGTCGTCAGGTCTGGTGCCGCTCACCGCCGCGTACGACGCGGTGCGCCCGCACCGGACGGTCGTGCACGACTACGCGGTGGCGGCCGACCGGTTCGGCAACACATACCCGTGGCCGGCTGCTGCATCGGTGGTAGCGGCGGGTGGCTTCGCGGCGCATTACGCGCACATGCGAGCGTTCTGGAACCGGCAGCTCGAACAGATCGCGAGCATCCGTGTTCCGGACCGCCAGCTTGCCGACGCGTACCGGAGCGGTTTCATCTACACGCAGATCGCGCGGAGCGGCACGCACCTGAACACGGGTGTCAACGGCTATCAGGACGAGTTCAGCCACGACGTCATCGGCATCCTCGTCAACCTCTTCACCCAGGGGTACGACGCCGATGCACATGCCCTCCTGCTCGAAGCGCGCAACGTCGTGGGCTCGCAAGGCCAGTACCGCGACGGAGTGTGGACCTACTCGTGGCCCTGGGCCGTGTACCTCCTCAAGACCGGAGACATCGAGTTCGTGAAGTCCAATTTCGCGACACCCGGTGCCGGAGGCGCCGGGCAACCCGGCATCGAGCAGACCGCACATCAGATCGCGGCGGACCGCACGGGGCCGAACGGGATCATGCGGCTCACAGACGACATCGACAGCAACGGCTATTGGACGGTCGACGACTACGAGGCGCTCACCGGCCTCGCCGCGTATCGCTATCTCGCGACGCGTATCGGAGACGTGACCGAGGCGCAGTGGGCCACGCGCGAGTACGAGAGCCTGCTGGCCTCCGTCGACCGCACCCTCAGCGCGACGATCAACCGGTACCACCTCGGCTATCTCCCCTGTTCGATGGTCGAGCCGAACACCGCGAACCGCTGCGCGAACCCCTCCGACGCGAACTGGGCGGCACCGTTCCTCTTCGGCCGGTGGGCGTGGGACGCGCAGTTGTTCGGGGTGCCGGTCCGTGGCCCCGGGGTGCAACTCATCGACCCGACGTACGCGTACGGGTTCGGGCGCTTGGCCGGCGTGCTCCCGCGCGACACCTACGGCGGATACCCGTTCGACTACTACTCGACCGGGTACAACGCGGGATACGGCAGCTGGGCCCTGGCGGGAGCTCGATACCGCGACGAGGGCATCCGCGGCTACGAGTTCATGATCAGGCACACCCAGAGCGGGCCGTATTCGTGGTGGGAGAGCGCGACGTCACCGGCGCTCGATACACCCTGGATCGGCAGCCATCCGGCGGCGGGGCAGGGCTCGTCTCCTCACGGGTGGGGCATCGCGAACGCGAACAAGGTCCTCCTCGACTCGCTCGTCGCCCAGGCCGCCGATGGCTCGCTCATTGTGGGCCGCGGCGTGCCGGACAGCTGGTTGTCTTCGGGGAAGACCATCGCGGTCGAGAACTTCCCGACCACGAACGGAAGACGCGCCGGCGTGGAGATCTCCGCGACGGACGGCGTCGTGCGGCTCGAGATCAGTGGCTCGCTTGCCGCCGGTGTCCTGTTCCAGCTCCCGCTGTTCGTCGACAACGTCGCGTCGTCGAGCGCGGGAACGGTCGAACCGACAACGGGCACCGTGACGATCCCGCCGCACGTTCGGACGGTGACGGTGCGCCTGCTCCACCACGCCGCGGGCAGTTCGTCCTGACCTAATCCGGTGGGTGCCCCGTCGCGACCGCGTACGCGGCGCGGATCCCGGCCCCGTCGACGGTGGTGTCGGGCTCGACGACCAGTGCGGGCTCGCGGTGCCAGTCCGCGACGACCTGCTCGAACGCCCGGCCGGTGAGCACGGCGGCCGCCTGCAGTGCAGCACCACGAGCGACGAGCTCTTCGTCGTCGCGGACCATCACGGGCCGCGCGGTGAGGTCGGCGACGACCTGACGGTAGGCGGCGCTGCGCGCGCCCCCACCGGTCAACGCGACGCGGCCGGTCGACGCGCGCGGCTCCCAACACGTGAGCGAGTCCGCGCCCGCGAGAAGGTTGCACACGACACCTTCGACGGCGGCGCGGGCGAACTGCTCGCGCGTCACGTCGGAACGCAGCCCGGTGAGCGTGCCCGTCGCGTGCGGCCGATTCGGCGTGCGTTCGCCGTCGAGGTGCGGGACGAGCACGAGCCCGTCGGCGCCGGCCGACGCTGCGAGCGCGAGTTGGTCGAGACCGCGCGCGTCGGTACCGAGGAGTCGGGCGACGGCGTCGGTCACCTTGGTCGCGTTGAGCGTGCAGACGAGCGGGAGGTACCGGCCGGTCGCGTCGGCGAAACCCGCCACGACGCCTGTCCCGTCGGACGCGGGCCGTTCACTGATGCAGAACGCAGTCCCACTCGTGCCCAGGCTGAGCGCCATGTCGCCGGGTTGCAGTCCGAGACCGAGGGCGGTGGCCATGTTGTCGCCGGTGCCCGGCGCGACCAACGCACGCGCCGCAGCCCATTCGCCGGCGACGGCCGTCGGGCCGAGGACCTCTGGCAGCAGCGGTTCCCAAGTGATCATCTCGTCGACGAGCGCGAGCAGGTCGGGCCGGTACCGTTCGTCGATCGGTGACCACCAGCCCGTACCGGACGCGTCGCCGCGATCGGTCGTGTTCCGCCCCGTGAGCTCGCGCGTCAGCCAATCGTGCGGCAACAGCACCGACGCGACACGTCCGAACACCGCGGGCTCGCGCCGGCGGAGCCAACGCAGCTTCGTGATGGTGAAACTCGCCAGGGGCACGCTGCCACACGCCGCGGCCCACGCCGTTCCGCCGCCCGGCAATGCCGCGACGAGGTCGTCGGCGTCGGCGGCCGACTCGGTGTCGTTCCAGAGCTTGGCCGCCCGCAAGACCGCGCCGTCACCGTCGAGCACGACCAGACCGTGCTGCTGGCCCCCGACCGCGATCGCGGCGATGCGGTGGTGATCGGGCAGGCCCGCCTGCGCGCACGCGGCGTCGAACGCGGTGCGCCAGTCACGCGGGTGTTGCTCACTACGCGGAGGGGTCGTCGCCGGGTGTGGCGCGCGCCCGGCCGCGACGAGCTCGCCGCTGTCGGCGTCGCGCACCTCGACCTTGCAGGCCGACGTCGACGAGTCGACGCCCGCGACGAGCGGCACGCCGCTACCGCACGCCGAGGAGGAGCTCGGTGACGAGCTGGTCGAGCCGCTCGTGTCCGTAGCCCTGCGCGGCGAGCGCCTGCTCGTCGAGCGACGCGCTACGCACCGTGTCGAGCGGGCCGGTCGGCTCCGCAAGCCGGTCGGCCTGCGCAGTGCGGAGTGCGTCCTGGATCTCCGGGTCGTCGCGCATGCGTTCGGCCTTTTCCTTCAGGATGAGATAGGTGCGCATGCAGCCGCGGGCGAAGTCCCACACACCGTCGGCGGTCTCCGTGCGATACGCGTGCGCGTCGAAGTGCCGCATCCCGTCCCATCCAGAGCCCTCGAGCAGGCGCACGAGATAGAACGCGTCGCGGATCCCCTCCGAGCCGAACCGGAAGTCCTGGTCGTACTTCCCGATGCGTTGCGCGTTGAGGTCGATGTGGAACAGCTTCCCCTGCCACAAGGTCTGCGCGACGCCGTGGGTGAAGTTCAGGCCCGACATGGTCTCGTGGGCGAACTCCGGGTTCAGCCCCACCATGTCGGGCCATTGGAGCTCGCCGATGAACGCGAGCGCGTGCCCCACGGTCGGCAGGAGGATGTCGCCGCGTGGCTCGTTGGGCTTCGGCTCGATCGCCATCCGAAGGTCGTAGCCGCGCTCGCGGATGTGCTCGCAGCACAGGTCGACCGCTTCCTTGTAGCGGTCGAGTGCGGCGCGCACGTCCTTCGCGGCATCGGCCTCCACGCCCTCGCGACCGCCCCACATCACGTACACGGAAGCGCCGAGCTCCGCGCCGAGGTCGATGGCGTCGAGCGTCTTGCGCACGGCGAATCGGCGGACGTCGGGGTCGTTTGCCGTGAACGCGCCCTCCTTGAACACGGGACGGCTGAAGAGATTCGTCGTCGCCATCGGCACGCGCATGCCGGTCTCGTCGAGCGCGGCCCGGAACCGCTTGAGGATCGCTTCCCGCTCGGAGGCCGACGACCCGTACGGCACGAGGTCGTCGTCGTGAAAGTTGACGCCGTACGCGCCGAGCTCCGCGAGGCGGTGCACCGACTCGACGGGATCGAGCGGTGGGCGAACCTCGTGCCCGAACGGGTCGCGGCCCGGGTTCCCGACGGTCCAGAGCCCGAACGTGAATTGGTGCTCAGGCCGCGGTAGGTACGCGTCGCTCATGGCGGTCCTCCGGTGTCAGCCGTCCGCGCGGGGGCACGAACGGGGACGAGTGTCGGGCGGGCGCGGTCATGGGCGCGCCGGTTCGACGGTGATCGCAGCGGGGTCGTGCGCGTGTGCGCCCACCTCGAGGTTGACGTCGGCGAGCGCGGGGACGGCGCGCCGGCGCGTCGTTGCATCCCATTCCGCCAGGGCGACGAGTGAGGCATCGACGAGCACGTCGGTGCGCGATCCGGCCGGCACGTCGGCGACCGCGAATCCGACAAGCGTCAGCTCGCCCGCGTACGACCCGCTGGAGCGCCGGCCGTACGCCTGGACGACGTGGCGTCCGTCGCGCTCGCCCGTGTTGCGAACCGAGACGCGCAGCCGCACCAGCGTCGGCGTGGTCTCGATCGGCGTCGCAGACTCGACCGCGAACGTCGTGTACGAGAGACCGAAGCCGTGCGGGTACGCAGGCGCGACACCCAGCCGGTCGAGCAGTCGCTGGCCGTGGTGCCGGTCGTAGGTGATCGACGTTGCGTCGCGGTCGAAGAACGGCAGGTGCTCCTCGGACGTCGGAATCGAGAACGGCAGGCGGCCCGAGGGGTTGTGGCGGCCGGTGAGGACGTCGGCCAGCGCGTGGCCGCCCTCCATCCCGGCGTACCACATCATCACTGCGGCCGGGACCTGCTCGCGCCACGCCTCGGTGATGACCGCGCCGGCGGCGACGATCGCCACGACCGTGCGCGGATTCGCCGCGGCGACCGCGAGGATGATCTCCTCGTCGACGGGCCGCAGCCGCAACGACGCACGATCGCCGCCCATGCCGCCGCCCGGCGTGTTGTGCCCCTCGGTCGACGCGATGAGCACGGACAAGTCGAAGTCGTCGGGCAGCGGTGGGAACGTCCGCAACAGCGCGGGATCCGACATCATGTCGGGGCCGATGAACTCGCCTTCGTCGGCCGCGGTGTACCCCGCGACGACGACGGCGACGTCGGCCTGTGCGGCAGTTTCGGCCGCGGCGGCCGGATCGTCGTCGCTGAGCACAGAAACCGCCGCGTTCGGGAACGCGGCCCGTAGCCCGTCGGCCGGGCTCACCCAGCTCGGCGGCCGCACCGCCGACGAACCGAGGTCGCCCATGTTGGCCTCGACCGCGAGGCGCCCGAGCACCGCGATCGACGTCACGTCGTGAGGCAGGGGAAGCACGGGTGCGCCGCCGACAGGTTGGTTGCGCAGGAGCACCATCGCGTTGGCCGCGACCTCGCGCGCGAGCCCGCGGTGTTCGGCGCACGCCATCACCTCGGGTGTCACGTCGCGCCCGTCGCGCGTCGCGTACGAGCGCAGCTGCGTGGCGATGATGCGCCGGCCCGACCGCTCGACTGCGTCCCAGGTAGCGCGGCCGTCGTCGAGCGCAGCCGGCAGATTCACGGCCCGCTGCTGACGGAACGGCTCCTCGATGTCGAGACCGGCTTCGAGCGATGTCGCGGCGTCGCGCAGCCCCCAGATGAAGTCGCTCACCGTGATGCCGTCCCACTGCCAGAGCTCACGCAACACCTCGGTGAGGAGGTATGGGTTCTGGCCGGCCCACTCGTCGTTCACCGAATTGTACGCGGACATCACCGCGCTGACGCCTTCGTCGACGCATCGCTTGAAATGCGGGAGGTACACGTCGTGCAACGTCGCCTCGTCGCACTGCACGTCAACCTTGAAGCGCGCGTTCTCCATGCTGTTGAGCGCGTAGTGCTTCGCGCACGCCATCACGTACCGCTGCGTGCCGCGGACGAGCGCGGCGCCGAGCTCGCCGAGGTGGTACGGGTCGTCGCCGTAGGTCTCCTGGGCGCGGCCCCATGCCGGGTGCCGCGGCAGGTTGATGCACACACCGCCGAAGAAATTGCCGCCCACGGAACGGATCTCCCGACCGATTGCGGCGCCGACCCGTTCCTCCAGTTCGACGTCCCACGTCGCCCCCCGCGCCATCGAGACTGGGAATGCAGTGCCACTGCCGGCGACGCATCCGCGCGGCCCGTCGACGAAGCGCGTGCCCGGGATGCCGAGACGCTCGACCGCACCGTGCACGATCGGCACGATGTTGTAGCCCTCGGCGTTGAACCCCGTGAGCCCCGACCAGAACTCCTGATCGCCGTCCAGCAGACCCAGGCGCTCCTCCTTCGTGAGCCGGTCGTACAGCGCCGCGGCCTCGGCGTCAGGGGCGGCGCCGGCGCGCACGGCAGCCACCGCCCGGTCGAATGCGCCGGGGTC
>JAMXLJ010000118.1 GCA_024281095.1 Acidimicrobiia bacterium
GCAGCGCTCGTGCGGCGGCGGTCGCAGGCGCGATCGCGGTGGGATCTTCGACGAAGTCGCCGAGGAAGCTGTCGTCCTCCTCCCCCACCGGGGTTTCGAGCGACACCGGCTCCTGGCCGAGACGCTGGATCTCACGCACGCGGTCGGGTGTCATCTCCACCTTCACCGCGACTTCTTCGACGGTGGGCTCGCGCCCGAGCTCCTGCAGCAACTGGCGCTGCACGCGCAGCACCTTGTTCATGGTCTCGACCATGTGCACCGGGATGCGAATGGTGCGGGCCTGGTCCGCGATGGCGCGTGTGATCGCCTGACGGATCCACCACGTCGCGTACGTGGAGAACTTGAAGCCCTTCGTGTAGTCGAACTTCTCGACCGCGCGGATGAGGCCGAGATTGCCTTCCTGGATGAGATCGAGCAGCACCATGCCGCGCCCGACGTACCGCTTGGCGATCGACACGACGAGACGCAGGTTCGCCTCGATCAGCTGGCGCTTCGCGAGCATGCCGTCTGCCGCGACGGCGTCGAGACCCGAGCGTTCGCCTTCGGACAGCCCGGGCGACATCTCGAGCTGCTCCCCCGCGTGCAGACCGGCCTCGATGCGGCGGGCGAGCGTGACCTCCTGCTCGGCCGTCAGGAGCGGGACCTTGCCGATCTCCTTGAGGTACATGCGGACCGGGTCGAAGCTTCCGGTCTCGGTGCCACGATGGAATCGAGGCGGTCCGATCGGCGGTGGTGCGGGACGCGTGGGCGTCGCGGGCTCGCGCAACGCAGGATCGATCGCGGGCGGCCTCGGCGCATGGGTGACTGTGCGGCCAAGGTCCCGCGCGGATGACGACGACGGGGAGGATCCGGCTCGGCGTTGGTCTTCGCGCTCGAGCTCCTCGACGATCTCGTCGACGACGTGGATTCCCAATGCGCTGAATCGGCCGTAGATCGCGGCGAGCTCCGCGGTCTCGGGTTCGAGATCGGGAAGTGCGGCGAAGATCTCACCGGTGGTGACGAAGCCGCGCTCACGCACGCGCGCGACAAGCACGGAGACGTCGTCGCGGTCGGGCTGCGTGTTGGCGTCGGCGGACACCGAGGGATCGGCGACGCCTTCGGAAGGTGCTGCGCTGCCCGTCTGTGCTGTCGGCTCGTGCTGGCTCACGGGACTCCCGCCTCGGAGTGTCCGACGACCCAGGGTAGCAACTCCCCGGCCCGACGTTCGGCGGCGACCCAGTCGGCGCGGTCACGCTCGCACACAAGCTGATCCAAAAGATGTTTCAAATCCGACGAGCGATCGTCACCACGCGCGACCAGCTCGTTGAGACGTCGTTGTGCAGCCACTTCGACGAGATTTGCTACGACTTCGATCGCGTACGCCTCGGCGTCGTCGCCGAGCTCGAGCTGCTCCACCACGAGGCGTTCCAGCAGGCGCCGGGCCTGCGGCCCTGCCGACTCCATCGCGTCGTGGAGTGTCGAAGCCGTCAGCAACGCGTCAAACGCCTCGCGCGTCGTGGCCGAAGTGAACAACGCCGGATCGAGCAGCAGTGCGACGTGCTCCGGCGCGTGCACCGCGACCCGCAACGCCTCGACCTCGCGCCGATCGAGCGCTTCGACGTCGCCACGGCCGTGCTGCGGCGGGTTCGCGTTCGCGTACGCGCGGCGACGAGGGTCGCCCACCCGCGACAATTCGTCCTTGAACCAGCTGTGCGGCAGGCCGAGCGTGCCGGCAACCCGCTCGATGTAGCCCTCGCGAACAAGTTCGTTGGGATGCTCGCCCAGTACCGGCACGGCGGCGGCGGCGGCACGTGCACGTCCTTCCACGGTGCTGACGTCGGCCGCCTCGAGCACCCGATCGAGCCGGAACTGCAAGAACGGCTTCGCTCCTTGGAGTGCCTGGAGCAGCGCGGACGGATCGTCGTGCCACACGTCGGCCGGGTCGCGCCCACGCGGCAAGGCCGCGACGCGCACCTCGATGTCGAAACGCTGCTCCCACTGGTACCACTTCTCGGCCGCGGATCGGCCGGCCGCGTCGGCGTCGTACGAGAGCACGATGCGGCGCGCGAAGTTCTTCAGCACGCCGAAGTGTTCATCGGCCAGCGCGGTACCGCAGGTGGCAACCGCGTTCGGAGCACCGGCGAGCGCGAACGCCATCACGTCGGTGTAGCCCTCGCAGATGATGACGTCGCCTCGAGCGACGATCTCGCCCTTGGCCCAGTTGAGGCCGTACAGCAACCGGCTCTTGTGATAGATCGGTGTTTCCGGCGAGTTCATGTATTTGCGCGGATCGGTGCCCAGCGTGCGGCCGCCGAATCCCACCGGCTCACCGCGCACGTCGAAGATCGGGAACATCAAGCGGCCGCGAAACTGGTCCTGGAGCTTGTTCGCGCGGTTGACGAATGCGAGACCCGCTTCGACGATCAACTCTCGCGGGAAGCGCTGCGCCTGCAGGTGACGGCTCAACGCGTCGAATCCCTCGGGAGCCCAACCGAGGGAGAAGCGTCGGGCCGCGTCGCCGTCGAAGTTGCGCGTGCGCAAGTATCCGCGGGCGCGCTTGGCGTCGTCGGAGCGCACCAAGAGATCGTGGTAGAACGCGATCGCGGCGCCGACGACCTCGGTGAGACGGCCGCGCCGTTCACGATCCTTCGAGGTGCGCGCTTCGTCGTAGCGCAGCTCGATCCCGGCGAGCGACGCGAGCCGTTCCACCGCGTCCACGAAATCAAGGTGCTCGACTTCGCGCACGAACGTGATCGCGTCGCCGCTCGCGCCGCAGCCGAAGCAGTAGTAGAAGCCGGCCTCGGGGTTGATGGAGAACGACGGCGTCTTCTCCGGATGGAACGGGCACAGCCCCGTGTAGCGCTGCCCGACGCGCCGGAGTGCGAGGTGCTCACTCGCGAGCGCGACCAGGTCCGTCGATTCACGGACCCTGGCGATGTCCTCGTCGAGGATCCCCACGACAGGTCAGGTTAGGCGTGTCGGGACGTACGCCCGGCGCGTCATCCGTGTCACACGCCACGGGGCAGGTCGTCGGGACGCCAGCCGAGCACCTCGGCGCCCAGGCGGAGCGCGAAACGGTCGGTCATGCCGCTGACGTAGTGGACCGCCCGGGCGGCGGCCTGGGCCGACCCGGCGGGCGGCGTGGGCACCGCGCCGGACGCGACGTCGGGGAGGCGGGCCGGCACATCGGCGAAGTGCTCGACGAGACCGCGCAGCAACGCGACGACGCGATCGGCCTGCCGCCGGGCTGCGGGACGCAGGTAGATCCGCTCGAAGTTGAACGCCCGGAACTCCGCCAGCGCGCCGGCCGCGGGCTCGCTCATCCCGACGTGGCCGGTGCGTTCGATCGCGTCGAGCACCGCCAGCACGAACGTGCCGATCTGCTCGGAGCGGCGGGTGCCGACGACCTCGGCCACGCCGCACGGCAGATCCTCGGGCGCGAGAATGCCGGCCCGGCACGCGTCCTCGAAGTCGTGGCACACGTACGCGATGCGGTCGGCCCACGCGACGACCTCGCCCTCGGCCGTAGCCGGCGCCGGCCGCCTCCACGAATGGTTGCGCACGCCGTCGAGCGTCTCGCTACAGAGGTTCAGAGGCGCGAGCGTGACGTCCGCGCCATAGACCGCGTGGTCGTACCCGCCGGGCACGTACGGAGAGAACGCCTCTTCCGACGCGTGGCCCGCGGGCCCGTGCCCACAGTCGTGCGCGAGCGCGATCGCCTCGACGAGCGGGAGGCAGAGGTTCGCGGCCCGGCCGATCCCCGTGGCGACCTGCGCGACCTCGACGGCGTGCGTGAGCCGGGTGCGGAGATGGTCGTCTTCGGGTGCGACGAACACCTGGCACTTGCCCGCGAGCCGCCGCCACGGCCGGGAGTGCTTGACCCGGTCGAGGTCGCGTTCGAAGCACAGCCGCAACGGGTCAGGCTCCTCCGCCCGGGCACGATCGCCCGCGCCGCGCGGCCGGGCCGCGCCCGGTGCGAGCGCGTGGTCGAGCAGCGCCTCGCGCTCGGCCCGCCCCACGACCGGGCCGCCGACGAAGGCGCCCGGCCCATGGGCGTGCCGAACCGGCACCTCGACCGTGAGTGATGCGCGTTCCACGAAGCCGACGATACCGGTGGGCTGTGACAGCTTCGTCGACCAGTTGGGAGATCACGCCGCACGATCCGGGCGTAATCGTCCCAACTGCGCGTGTCGGGCGTCAGGCGGTGCCGGACGGCCCCGATTCCCCGAGGCTCGCGTGGGCGGCGGCCAACCGGGCGATCGGCACGCGGTACGGCGAACAGGACACGTAGTCGAGACCGACCTCGTGACAGAACCGCACCGACGCCGGATCGCCGCCGTGCTCGCCGCAGATGCCGAGCTTGATGTCGGGACGCGTGGCGCGCCCCCCTTCGACCCCCCATCGCACGAGCCGGCCGACGCCCTCGGTGTCGATCGTCTCGAACGGGTTGGCGGCCAACAGACCAAGCTCGAGATAGCGCGGCATGAAGCGGCCCTCGACGTCGTCGCGTGAGAACCCGAACGTCATCTGCGTGAGGTCGTTGGTACCGAAGGAGAAGAACTCGGCCGCTTCCGCGATCTCTCGCGCCGCGATCGCCGCGCGTGGTGTCTCGACCATCGTGCCGACGAGGTAGTCCACGCCGTTGTCGGGGCTCGCCGCGGCGGCCTCTTCGCGCACCCAGTCGACCAGCAGCGCGAGCTCGGGCTCCGTGACGACGAGGGGGATCATGATCTCGACGTGCGGGTCGCCACCGCGCTGTTTCCGCTCGATCGCGGCCTCGATGATCGCCCGCACCTGCATCCGGTAGAGCCCGGGCTTGATGATGCCGAGCCGGCATCCGCGTGTGCCGAGCATGGGGTTCACCTCACGCCACTGCTCCGCAGCGTGGAGCAGCCGCCGGCCCGCGTCGTCGAGCTCACCCTTGGCGTCCTGCACGAGGAGCTCCTCGACGTCGGGAAGGAACTCGTGCAACGGCGGATCGAGCAGGCGAATCGTCACCGGCAGACCGTCCATCGCCTCGAAGATGCCGATGAAGTCGGACTTCTGGAGCTGCTCGAGCTGTTGGAGCGCGGCGAGCTCCTCTTCGTCGGTCTCCGCGAGGATCATCCGCTGCACGATCGGCAGGCGATCGCCGAGGAACATGTGCTCGGTACGGCACAGGCCGATGCCTTCCGCACCGAACTCGCGCGCCTTCGCCGCGTCTTCGGGAAGGTCCGCGTTCGTGCGCACACCGAGACGGCGGAATTCGTCGGCCCATTGGAGCAGCGTCTGGAACGGGCCCGTGGGCTCGGGCACGATCACCGGAACCTCGCCGATCACGACCTCACCGGTGCTGCCGTTGATCGAGATGACGTCGCCTTCGGCGACGACGGTGTCGCCCACACGGAACTGCTTGGCCTTCAGATCGATGCGGATCGCCTCGGCCCCGCAGATCGCGGGTTTGCCCATCCCCCGCGCGACGACGGCCGCGTGGCTGACGAGCCCGCCGCGAGAAGTGAGGATGCCCTCGGCGGCGATCATGCCGTGCAGGTCGTCGGGCGAGGTCTCGGGCCGCACGAGGATCACGCGCTCCCCCGCCTCGTGCTTCGCCTCGGCGTCGTCGGCGGTGAAGTACACCTTGCCGACCGCGGCGCCCGGCGACGCGTTGAGCCCCTTGGCGACCGCGTCGTACTTCGCGTCCGGGTCGAACTGCGGGTGCAACAGTTGGTCGAGCTGCGCGGGCTGCACGCGCAGCACGGCCTCACGCTTGTCGACGAGCCCTTCGTTCGCCATGTCGGTGGCCATGCGCAACGCGGCGGCCGCGGTGCGCTTGCCGACGCGGGTTTGCAGGATGAACAAGCGCCCCTGCTCGATGGTGAACTCGATGTCGCACATGTCGCGGTAGTGCTGTTCGAGCCGGTTCATGATGTCGAGCAGCTGGCGCTGCGGCTCGGGGAAGTGCGCGCCCATCGCGTCGAGATGCTCCGTGACGCGGATGCCGGCGACCACGTCTTCACCTTGCGCGTTGGCGAGGAAGTCGCCGTACGGGCGGTTCTCACCGGTGGCGGGATCGCGTGTGAACGCGACACCGGTACCCGAGTCGTCACCCTTGTTGCCGAACACCATCGTCTGCACATTGACCGCGGTGCCGAGATCGTCGGGGATTGCCTCGAGCTTGCGATAGTCACGGGCGCGCTTGCCGTTCCAGGAACGGAACACCGCCTCGATCGCGTGGCGCAGCTGCTCCTGTGGGTCCTGCGGAAACTCGACGCCGGCCTTCTCGCGCACGATTCCCTTGAACGTCTCGACGAGTCCGCGCAGGTCGTCGGCATCGAGGTCGGTGTCGGACTCGACCCCGCGCTGCTCGCGCAGTGCGGTGAGTGCTTCCTCGAAGGCGTCACCCGGGATGTCGAGCACGATGCGGCCGAACATCTGCACGAAGCGGCGGTACGAGTCGAGCGCGAACCGCTCGTTGCTCGTCTGCTTCGCGAGGCCGCCGACCGACACGTCGTTCAACCCGAGGTTGAGGACGGTGTCCATCATCCCCGGCATCGAGAACGGCGCACCCGAACGTACCGAAACGAGCAGCGGGTCGACGTCGTCGCCGAGTCGCTTGCCCATCTTGGCCTCGAGCGCCTGCAGTGCCGCGGCGACCTCGTCGAGCAGCCCGTCGGGGAGGTTTCCGCCGGCCGCGAGATACGCGTTGCACGCGTCCGTGCTGATCGTGAAGCCCGGAGGTACGGGAAGGCCGAGATTCGTCATCTCGGCGAGGTTTGCTCCTTTGCCTCCGAGTAGGTACTTCTGCTCTTTCGAGCCCTCCTCGAACGCGTAGACGTACTTCATGAGGTCCTCCAACTCGGGGCGCTTCAAGCGTAACGGCGGGCGGAGCAGCGCCCGCGCGCACAATGGTCAGCGGGCAGGCGACGCTTTCGGCGCCATGACGACGAACGTCTTCGCCAGCTTGTCATGCACTCCTTGACGGAGCGGGTCCCGGACGAACCACACGACGAGCGCGACCGCGATGAGTGCCCCGATCGTCGGCAGCATGATCCCTAACAGGATCGGAATCCCGTAATGGAGTGTGCTCGCCCGCCATCCGGCCGGAGCGCCGTCGACGGTCACCAGCCGCAACCCGAAGATCTTCTTGCCGAGCGTCTGACCGGTGAGCACGCTCGCGGGCAATACGACGAGCAACCCGGCGGCGAAGCTCGCCAGCAACTGGAGGATCCGCACCCCCCCGGACAACACGGAGATCTTCTTCACTTCGACCTTGGCCGGCTTGTTCCCCGGCTTCGTCGCCTTGGCGACCTTCGCCTGTTCGTCCGCGAGCAGCTGCTGTTTCTGTTGCGCGGCGTTGCCCTTGACGATGTGCGCCGAGCCGACCGGCTTGCCTCCCTTGTAGACCTGGTACGCGTCACGTTGGAACGGCACGAATGCGAAGCCGACCAACATGGCGGCGAGGTAGACGAGCAGAACGTCGACGACGAGCGCGTTGATGCGGTTGCGCGTCGGCGGCGCGACGAGACCGTTGGGAAGCTCGATGGGCTCGGCGGGCGGGCGGCGGCGCGGCCCGCCGGTGTCACCGTTGCCCGATCCGGCCTCGGCGGCCCGATCCTGCGTGGCCGGGACCGCGGAGCGGGGTGGCCGCCGCCTTCCTGCCGGGCGCGGCGCGGGTGCGGTCTCGCCGTCGCCGTCGGCCTCCGGCGCCTCGGCCCCGCGGAGCTGCTCGTCGTAGCGGCGGCGTTGGAACGGGTCGGCAAGGACGTTCCACGCCTGGTTCAGCTCGGCGGCACTGGCGACGACGACACCTTTGCCGCGGCTCGTCCCACCATCGCGGGCCTGTTCGATGCGCTCCCGGTATGCGGACTTGATCTCGGCGGTCGACGCATCGCGCGCAATACCCAGCAGCTCGTAGTAATCCGGCACGGCTCCAGGATCGCGCGTCAGCCCTGTTCGACGCATCGCGGACGAAGCTGCGCCCTGGACGGAGGCCCGGGAGGGCGCAGCCCGAGGGAGCCATCGGCATCGCGGACGGGTCGTCCCCTAGCCGGCGGTGGGTTCCAGCCGCTCGGTGAGGTAGGCCACGAGGCGGTCGAGGCTCACGCGGTCCTGTTCCATCGTGTCGCGGTCGCGCACGGTCACAGCCCGGTCATCGAGGGTGTCGAAATCGACGGTCACGCAAAGCGGCGTGCCGACTTCGTCCTGGCGCCGGTATCGGCGGCCGATGGAACCCGCGCTGTCAACGTCGATCATGAAATGCGGCCGCAGGCTCGCGGCGACCTCCTCGGCGACGGGGTTCAGCCGCTCGTTGCGCGACAACGGCAACACCGCCGCCTTGATGGGCGCCAATCGACGATCGAGGCGCAGCAGCACCCGCTTCTCCCCACGCACCTCCTCCTCGTCGTACGCGGCGAGCAGGAACGCCAGCGTGGCGCGGTCGGCGCCGGCCGCGGGCTCGATGACGTAGGGGATGTACCGACGATCGGTCTCCTGGTCGTAGTACGTGAGGTCCTGACCCGAGAACTTGGCGTGCTGGGTGAGGTCGTAGTCGGTGCGGTTCGCGATGCCCTCGAGCTCACCCCAGCCCCACGGATACTCGAACTCCACGTCGGCGGTGCCGGCCGAGTAGTGCGACAGCTCCTCGGGATCGTGGTGACGGAGACGGAGCGACGATTCGGGGATGCCGTGCTCCAGGTACCAGCGGAACCGCTCCGCGCACCAGTACTCGAACCATGTGGCGGCCTCGTCGGGCGGCACGAAGTACTCCATCTCCATCTGCTCGAATTCGCGGGTGCGGAAGATGAAGTTGCCCGGCGTGATCTCGTTGCGGAACGACTTGCCGATCTGGGCGATGCCGAAGGGCGGCTTCTTGCGGGAGAACTGCAGGTAGTTCTTGAAGTTGACGAAGATCCCCTGGGCGGTCTCGGGCCGCAGGTAGGCGACCGAGCCCTCCTCCTGCACCGGGCCGATCGTCGTCTGGAACATCAGGTTGAACGCGCGCGGCTCGCTCAGCTCGCCGCCGCAGACCGGGCACTTCACGAGCGCGGGGTCCTCGCCCTTCTCGATCGCCTCCTCCTGCAGGTGGTCCAGCCGGAAGCGGCGCTTGCACTTGCCCAGGCACTGCACGAGCGGGTCGCTGAAGCCCGCGAGGTGCCCCGAGGCCTCCCACGTCTTCGGGTGCTGGATGATCGCCGAGTCCAGGCCGACGATGTCG
>JAMXLJ010000119.1 GCA_024281095.1 Acidimicrobiia bacterium
TCGGCATGTCCGCGAGGAACAGTGCCATCACACCGTCGCCGACATACTTGTCGATGATGGCGTCGTGCGCCATCAACGCGTCCGCGGCCAGACGATAGAACTCCGCGCAGCCAGCCGCGACCTGCTCGGGCGTTCTGTCGCCCGACCATGCAGTGAAGCCGCGCAGGTCGGCGAAGAACACCCCGACTTGGCGGTGGTGACCACCTTCAGGTACCGATTCGAAGCACGCGCGGCAGAAGTTCGGATTCTTTCGAGAGGGTCGAATACCGAGAAACGGACCGAGCCCGCCGAACGGGCCGTAACAGAGCTTGCAACGCGGAGCCGCGGGAATGTGACGACCGATCCACCGATACCGGTGAAGCCAACCCCTGATGCAGTAGTAGTCGAAGACCATTGCGTCACTGCGCTCACGGCGACGACGATCCAACACCGGGCCGACACACGCGAACATCACCGGCGTCAACAGCAGCACCCCGACCACGAGCGCACCGACAACCGTCACTACCAACACGCACGCATCATGGCCCCTCAGTGCTCGCTATGCGAGCGGCTGTCCCTCCCCAGCGCTCGGAGCGACAGACCAGTAGACAGGACGCCCCTGCACGATCCGTCGTACTGGCGTACGGGTCCGCGGGACCGACAACCGGACGACACAAGGGTGCGGGCGCAACCCGCAACGCGGAAGTACAAACCTCGCGTGTTTTCGAGCAATGCCACGCGCGCATCGGAGCTCGCGAGGGCCGCAGGGTCGCGCCGGTGCGGGCGTTCATCGCGTACACGGAGTTCCGCACGGCGTAGACGACGCCGTTGACAACGGCAGTCCCGAAGGTGTTTCCGATAGAGAACTGCCACGTCGGCGTACTGGTCGCCGGGAGCTTGTTGCGATCGATCGACAGGTCAGGCGTGATCCCGTACGCGCAGCTGCAGTGCTTCGCGAACGCGGCCCGTCATCTTCGTCCGGGTGGGCGTTTCGTCGTCGAAGCATGGGTGCCCGACCACCCCGGCTCGCCGAGGTCAACGTGTCCGGGGCCGACGGCTCGCGTCGGAATTCGCCGGGCTGGTCATCGAGGACCACGGTCCGACCCTGCACCTCCTGTCGACCACGCAGGTCGTGGTGCGACCCGACGGGCGCACCACGACCTTCCCCGTCGTCCACCGGTACGCCTGGCCCTCCGAAGAGCCTCCCGAGGTCGGATGTGAGCTTCGACACCCACACCTCCTTCGGAGGCTCATCTACTGGTGGACCCGGTCAACACCGTCGTTGGCTACAACTCCTAGGGCAGCTCCCGCGATGCCGGCGTTGTTGCCCAGAGAGGCAGGTACGACCACGGCCGTCGTCTGGAGCAGGTGCGTGAACTCCTGGTGGTGTTGGCTGACACCACCGCCGATGATGATGAGCTCTGGGTGGACCAGTGCTTCGAGACGTTGGAGGTACGCGTTCGCCGCGTCCGCCCATTGTTGCCACGTGAGGCGCCGCTGCTTGCGGGCCCGGTTCGACGCCCGCTCTGCGGCCGGGACACCATCGATGTCGATATTGGCCAGCTCGGTGTTCGGGACGAGGACGCCCCGACTGCTGAGCGACGTACCGATACCGGTCCCGAAGGTGACCATTGCGACGAGCCCGGGATGGGTACGCGCGGCGCCGTGATGGAGCTCCGCGAGTAACGCGGCGTCGGCGTCATTGAGGACGGTACCAACCGGGCAGCCGATTGCGGCCTGGAAGACTTGTCGTGGATTCGTGTTCACCCAGTCGTGATGAAGATGCACCCCGCTGAGGGCAACTCCGTCGACGACCGGGCCCGGGAAGGTGCACCCGACGGTCTGGTCCCAGGCGAAGTGGTGCACAATCTCGGCGACGGCTCCGGCGATGGCGTCCGGGTCGGCGGGGTGGGGCGTGTGCACACGGTGGCGTCGAGTGAGCAGTCGCCCCTGATGAAGTTCGACCGGTGCGCCTTTGATGCCGCTCCCGCCGATGTCGATGCCGAGGACGTAGCGGGGATCGTTGCCCGGCCTGGGACGTCGCCGTGAACCAATCCGGCCTGGCCCGCTGTATGCCCAATGGGCGCCATCGGCCGAAAGCATCGGCCGGGTCCGGCGTCGCAGCCACCGCCGTGGTTGACGCAAACCCACGAGTCCCAGCAGCAGTCCGCTAGTGGCGATCCCCGCCGCCGCGTACATCCCAAGCCCGAGCGCGAGTCCGACCGCAGCGGTGACCCAAAGACTTCCCGCGGTGGTGAGTCCCCGCACGATGCCCCCGGTCTTCACGATCGCCCCGCCACCGATGAAGCCGATCCCGACGACGACCTGTGACGCGACACGCGTGACGTCGACTTGGTAGGTGGTGCGCTCCCGTGGACCGACGAAATGATCGAACCCGCCGATCGAGATCAGCCCGAATAATGCAGCGCCCAGCGCGACCGAGATGTGGGTTCGCAACCCAGCCGCCTGCCCGCTCGACTCGCGCTCCAGTCCGATGGCCGCCCCGAGTGCCATCGACGCGCACAGTCGCAGCAGCACAGCCGGGATACTGAGCGCGTGCACCGCACCGACCACCACGCCGCCCCACTATCCACAACCGCAAACCCAGAAACCCACCCGACGGTGTAGCCCGCGGGACCCGGCCGTCCCAGGCCGCGACCTCGGCGGCCGCGCCACTCGACGGGTGCTCGTTCCCGACATGCCCGGGGTACGCGGCAGGGTCTTTGCTCATGGAGTACGGACACAAGCAGACCGCGCAGTTTGTCGACGCGTGCCGGACCGTGCTTGAACAAGGCAACACACTTCGCCGACCGACACACGCGCTCGCGGCGTTGGATTCAGCGTTTGCGGCGTAGCGGCCGCGACCGAGGCGTCGGATGTGGCGCGCGGTGGTGAGGTGACGAGAGGGTCGCGGCGACCGACTCGCGGGTCGCCCTTACGGCCTTGGCAACGTCTTGGGCGCCGGCCGATTTCGACGGTCTCGGGAGGATCGACGATCCGTCGCCGAAGCGTGCCCCCACGTTGGGCGCGACGCCGCACCGATTGCCGACTGGCCTTCGCTCCTCGAGCGCTCTTCGTCGCCTTCCGAGTTGCACTCTTTGTTGACGATGTTGCCTTCGTCGACTTGCGTGGCGGCGAAGCCTCAACCGAGTCGCCACGAATCTCGTTCCAGCGCTACCGGAACTTCTTCGACCGGCTCCTCAGCGCCTGAGACGCTTCCGCGCGGAGAGTGACCGCGGCGGGGAGGACCCCGAAGTCAACTGGGGCGTGACTTCGGGGCCGCTCACCCGGACACGGTCGCAGGCTCGGGGCAGGGTGAGGCAGAGCTACGACCGCGGGCGAACAATACGCCATCCGGCTCGCGAAGCAAGTGCATCGTGGGAACTGCCCGGGTCATCGAGCGTGGCGGCTGAAGAACGCCCAGATGGCTCGTGTGGCGTCGAGGGCGGTGCTCGGCGGGTCGTGACCGGGCAGCGGTGGCGACGATCCCGGCCATTCATGGCCGCCGCCGGCAAGGGTGTACAACTCCACTGCGGTACCGCGCGCGCACGACGCCCACACGCGATCTGTCACGAGACCAGTCTGCGTCGCGCTCGGATCCGACGGACACGAATCTGCGTCGCGCCACGACGTGATGGCGCGCTGCGCGCTGTCGATTGACACTTGTCGGTCCGCGAGTCCGTGGACGACGATCAGTGACGCCGGGCCGGCTGGCCGGCAGCCGGGATTCGGCGCCTCGACGGCAGCGAGCGCGGCGATCCGACCGTTGAGCGTGCATCCGAGCCGGTAGGTCATCGCGCCACCGTTCGACATGCCTGCGACGAAGATGCGGTTTGGATCGACGGGCAGCGTCGTGGCGAGGTGGTCGATGAGCTCGGTCAGGAACCGCACGTCGTCCATCGGCCGCGGATCCGTCGTCGGGTTCCACACGTCGTACAGCCCTTGGGGATACGCGACGAAGAAGCGATCTCGGTCGGCCAGTTCGTCCCAGTGGTACCGAAGCTCGACGCGCGAAGCGTTCCCCATCGCACCGTGGAGCACGATGACGAGCGGCGTCAGGAGCGCCGGGTTCGTGGCCGGCGGCTCGTGCAAACGGTACGACCGTTCGACGCCGTTCGATCGGATCTCGTCCACCACCGTTTCACTCCCCGTCGTGATGCCCGTCGACGCAGGGGCCGTCACGCGAGGCGTGGAGGAGACAACGCCAGGCGGACGTCGCTGCCGCGGCTGCTCACTTCCCGTCGTCCGCGCGTGGCCGTCGCTGCACGCTGCGAGCGCCGCGATCACAACGGCGATCGAGGTGACGGTCCACACAGACCGGCGCAGCATCGACCGAGGCTAACGAGCGAGCAAGGGGGCGATGGCCCACCTGGATGACCCTGGCAGGACTGGTCGTCGGCGCGTTGTGTGCCCGAAAAGGCTTGTCGCGCCGTTGATGGGGTGTCGTGTCAGTCGACGCACCCGGTAGCCGCCGGCGTGACGTCCCACGGCTCGTCAGCCCCTGACCTCGAGTAGCCGGCGGCCGCGTGGCCTTGACGCAACAGCCGGACGCGCTCGCGGAGTGCCTTGGCCAGGATCGCGACGCCGAGGCCCAGCCGGTGGCGCCGGAGCACCTCGCACTCCGGGCTGTCTTCACCCTCTGCGGCGGCGCGCTCCATGCGAAGGCCGATCTTCGCCCATGCCGACACGAGGAAGTCGCGCGACACATGATCGGCAACCCAGATGGACGCCCACAACTGGCGGTCCAGCGCGGCGTCGTCGAGACCCCCGTGCTCGGCGGTTACGACGGCGCGCGCCTCTGCGACGACCTGCGCAAAGGTCATTTCGGAAGCATCGGCCGCCGAACAAGCGCTCTTGAGCGCCGAAATACACGACGACGGATGGGCCGTATTGCGGCGGCGATTTTCGCAGTGAGGACCGACCCTCGGCGCCTCGCCGTTGAGGCGCCGGGGGTCGCCACCGGGATGGTGTGTCTCTCGGGGAAGATCGCCGGTGAAGCCGCGATCGTTACAACGGCGTGATCAGGCCCAGCCCACCTTGGCCTCGTCGAAGCGCAGCCGCCGCAACGCGACAACTGCGAAGAGAACCGCCATACCGAGCAGCACTCCGGTCGGCGCGACGACCGCGGCCACGCCGCGACCGTCGAGAATGACCGATCGCAGCCCGCGCATCGCCCAGTAGGTCGGCGTGACGGGTGCCAGCGTGCGCGCCCATGCGGGCAGCACGCTGATCGGGACGAACGCACCGCCGAGCGCACCGAAGAGCACCATGCCTCCGTACCCGATCGCGTTCGCCTGCTGTGCGCTGCGACACAGCGCGGTGACGGCGACACCGAGCAACACGAGGCAGGCAGCGAACGCGACGATCAACGGCGCGAGCGCGAGCGCGTTGCCGCGGATGGTGAGCCCGAACACGAGCACCCCCGCGCCGAGCAGCAGAGCGAACTGCACGATTCCGAGCACGAGCCGCGGCAGTGTCTTGCCGAGCACGATCTCGAGCGATGTCGCCTGGCTGGCACGGAGCCGATCCCACGTGGCCCAGCTGTGCTCGGTGAAGAAGCTGAACGTGATGAGTGAGACGAGGTAGAACGCGCTCATCACGGTCTGCCCGGGCACGACGTGCTCCGCCCCGTTCGCGTGCGGATGGCCGCTCTGCACGAGAGCGGGCCGGATCGCCGGCTTGAGGAACGCAATCGTGATGATCGGGAACGCGACGAGTACCAGTACTGCGTCGACGCTGCGACGCGTCAGCCGCAGCTCGTGCGCGACCAGCACTCCGATACGGCGGGTCGACATCATGCCGGAGAGCCGACCGGTTCATCGCCGTACTGACGTCCGGTAATCGACAGGAAGACCGATTCCAGGCTGGGTCGAACCACTTCGATCGCGCGAAGTCCGGCGACTTCGGCGCCCAGGCGCGGCACCAATTGCGCGACGAGCGCTTCCGGATCCTGAGTCGGAATGAGCACCGTGGCTCCGTCGACGACGGCGCCGTCGAGCTGCACGGAGCTCGGCACAACCTGCTCGAACGAGAGCCGGAGCGCGCTCGAGCCGTAGCGCCGCACGAGCTCGGCGACATCTCCGCTTGCCACGACGCGACCGCGGTCGATGAACACGACACGGGCGTCGAGCTCCTCGACTTCTTGGAGATAGTGCGTCGAGTACACGACCGCCGATCCTTCGTCCGCGAGTGTGCGCACGAAACGAAGGATCTCGGCGCGGGTGCGCACGTCGGCGCCGGTCGTGGGTTCGTCGAGCAACACGAGCCGCGGCCGGTGCACCAACGCGATCGCGGTGTGGAGTCGCCGGCGTTCACCACCCGACAACTGGGAGACGCGCCGATCGAGGAGCGGATCGAGGCTGAGCGCGTCGGCCACGGCATCGATCTCGGCGCGGAGCCGTGCACCTCGCAAGCCGGCGAGGCCCGCGAAGAAGCGAAGGTTGTCCCGCACGCTGAGCGTCGGATAGACGCCGGTGTCCTGCGGCGCGAACCCGATCAGCTCCTGCGCGGCCTGTGCCTTGCGCAGCACGTCGATGCCGCCGACGCGCACGCTCCCGGCGTCAGGCCTGCGTATCCCGGCGACGATCGACACCAGCGTCGTCTTCCCGGCGCCGTTGGGGCCGAGCAACCCGATGACCTCCCCCGCCGCAACGTGCAATGACACGTCGTGGAGGGCCATCGTGTGCCCGTACGACTTCCGGAGCCCCAAGGCTTCGAGCACGTCAGGCCGGCGTCGCGAGAGCGGGCTGCAGGGGCGCAGCGACCGGGAGGCCGCCGCGTTCGAGGTCGGCAAGTCGGTCCTCCCACGCTCGCTGGCGGGCCACCCACGCCCGCACCACAGCGAGGTCCGGAGTAGCTACCCTCGGGACCGTGAGATTCCGGCACGTCTTGTTCATACCGGTGAGTATCTGCCGTGCGAGGCAGTATGGCAAGGGGATTTCGCGATGAACTTCGAACCGCTGACGCCCGAGCGCCGCCGGGCGATGACCCGCCGCTACCTGCTCGACGCGGCAGAGGTGGTCTTCGCCCGCGACGGCTTCCACGGCGCGACGCTCGACAAGGTCGCATCGCTCGCCGGATTCACCAAAGGAGCGGTCTACTCCAACTTCAAGAACAAGGAGGACCTGTTCCTCGAGCTGCTCGACGACCGCATCGAGCGACAGTTCGCAATCGTCAGTGAAGTGCTCGAGCACGTGCCCCATCGAGCGAGTGAACAGCTCCCCCGCGTACGAGAGCTGTTCCAAGGCGGAGCGTTCTTCTGGGACGACACCTGGAGCCTGTTGTGGCTCGAGTTCGTGCTCTACGCGAGCCGCAATCCCGAGGCGCGGGCGAAACTCGCCGCGCGCTCGCGACGCGAGCGCGCCATCGCACAAGAGATGATGACGAACGAGGCCTCGGCCCGAGGTCGTGAGCTTCCGTTCTCGGTGGAGGAAGCGGCGAAGATCACGCTCGCGATCTTCAACGGCCTCTGGATCGACAAGCTCATCGAGCCGGACTCCGTGTCCGACGAAACGTTCGACACCGTGCTCGCGTTTCTCTACAAGGCGTTCGACGTCGAGGACGTGGAAGTCCCGTCGCACAACGAGCGCTCGCGGACCCGGACTCGCACGAAGGTCGCGCGTGACGGCGAGGTGACCAGGTCGGAGACACGGACTCGCTCGCGCCGGCGTTGACGGGCGCGCGCGTGCACATCTCGAAAAAGAGATTGTGCACGCGAACGGACGACTGCTGCGCCCCGGCGCTCTGGGGCGGATCGGCAGGGTGATCCCGCCGGGACGCTGGCAGTCGTCACGACTGAGTCCCAGTGGCCGAGACGGTAGTCAGCGGACACCGGGCTTGTCGAGGCTCGAACCCCGTCTTTCTCCATTTCTTGGCGTACCCACCGGTAACAACGCCACCTCTACGGCTGTGCCGCAGGGGGCACGTAGACCCGGCAGGGCTCGCCGCGCAGGCTGGGACACGCGGGCAATGGCGTCGGCACCGTTGCGCCCGCGACGACCGGCAGCACCACGGCCGACGGCCGCTCCTCGGAGTGCGCGATGTCGTTCGTCTGGGTACCCGGCAGGGTGCCGAACGCCCACACCGGCTTGTCGCCGCCGGGAGCCTCGATCGTGATGCGGATGCGACTTCCGGGGCGGAACGCGTGCGCGAACGGAAAGATCCCTACGCGTACCGGCACGAACTTCCCCCTGGGCAGGTTCTCGGCGTCGGCCGCGAGCATGGAGGGCACCGGCTCGAGTTGCGAGGACTGGGTCGGATCGAGTGCGCGCATGCTCGCCCGCAACCAGCCGCTCTGGACGTAGGTCTCCTTGCCATCGGGGCGGATCTCGCTCAGTGTCACCTGCAGATCCGTGTCGACGGCCGACGACCGCAACCACAGGTCGACGCTGCCGGGTCCGATCATCACCACGTCGTTCGTCAGCGGTGCCGTCGCGAACGACAGCGACTTGCCGCCGACCACGGGAGCCCAGTTCCACGGGGGCAGTTGGGCCCACACGTTGGCACCCTGCGGCAGCGAGACCGAAGGCCGAGCCGACGGGTCCGAGACGTAGGTGTCGAACGCATCGCTCCCGCGGCCGGGCGTCTCGGGCTTCGAGCCTGTGAGGGTGCCCCCGGGACCGAGGTACCAGGTGGTCGCGGTCGTGCCCGACACCGGCCAGGACGGATAGTCGTATTCGAACGCCGGCGCGGGAAGGCCGGTCGGAACGCCGGAGGCGGTGCCGGTCGACGCGCCGTTGTCGAACAAGACGTGCACCGACGGTTCGGCCTCGTAGGCGGCCAGCGCGGCGGCGAAGCTCGGGAAGCCGGTGAAGCGGTCGGGCGGGTACGGGTCCTTCGTCACCGGCGCCTGACCCAGGATCGACCCGAGCACGACCGGCCCGACCACGGTGCGCAGTGCTGCCGTGTCGGGGATCTTGCGCGCGACGTAGAACTGGAGGAACTCCAGCCAGCGGCTCAGTACGAGCGGCACCGCGTACCCCTCGGTGTGCGCGCCGTTCATCAGGTAGAAGTGCTTCGAGGGGCTCGACGTGAAGCGGTCGAGCATCGTCGCGAAGTGCGCGCCCGTCTGTTCGTCCTGCCATGCGCCGGCAAGGAACACCGGCACGTCGATCTTGTCGACGAATGTTCGCGGTGCGAGCGAGTCCCCGACTCCGAGCTCGGTCGGATAGAACGGATGACCGTTCACCTGTGCGCCCACGTCGAAGTTCTGGGCCGGACGGAACTTCTGGTTCTCGATGCAGGTCGTGTCGCCGTTGTCGATGCGCTTCTTGGACCAGGCTTGTCCGCCCGGCTGGGAGTCGTGCGTGCGGTCGGCGAGCCACTGCACCGTGAAGCCGGTGTTGAGGATCCCGCCCGGCTTCAACAGACTGCGGAACGCGTCGTCGAACACCGAGACGGGGGCGATCGCGGCGAGGCTCGGCGGCCTCGTCTGCGCGGCGAACAACGCGGTGATCGCGGGGAACGAGATGCCGACGAGCGCGACCTTGTGATTGAGCGCCCAGGGCTGCGCGGCCACCGTCTCGACGATGTCGTAGCCGTCGCTCGACTGTTGATGCTCCCAGAGCTGGAACCCTCCGCCCGAACATCCGGTGCCGCGCATGTTGACGCCGACCGTCGCGAATCCGAGCGCGTTGAGTAGGCGCTCGGTGGGCTGCGGAGTGTCGGGATTCGCCGGGTCGTAGCCCGAGTACTCGATCACCGTCGGGTATGGCCCCTTCTCGGGCGGGCCGGGGAGCCGCACCATCGCGGCCAGCGTGATGCCGTCGCGCATGCGCATGTAGCCGTAGCCGTTGGCGAGTTGCTGCGACGTGTACAGCGCGCGCGGCGGATTCTGCGTCAGCTTGGTGACCGTCACGACGTCGGACGGCTTCACCAGGTCCGTGTCGGTGCGGCGCACCGTGTACTCGCCGGGCGCGACGTAACGCAGGATGAGCCGCCCGTTGCCGTCGGTCGTGCGCGTCCGCGCGGTACGCAACGGGAGTTGCGGCAGATACGTCGGAACCACGCGGCCGTGACTGTCGAGCAGCTGCACGGGCGCGTTCGGGTCGGTCTGGATCCACAGTTGTTCCGTGCCGCCGCCCGCGAGCACCCTGTGCGGCAGCGGCACGCACGCCGACGCGACGATCGCAACCGCCGAGACGACGACCGACACGGTCATCCACCGAACGCGTTGACTCACGCGGAATCCCCCTGCCCACAGCCGAAGCCTGTGCGAGGGAAGCTAACACCAGCGAGCGATGATGGGGCGGCCGCGTGACACTCGAGGAAGGAGAAGTGGGAACAGCCGGGGGTTCTCTCGTCCGCGGCTGTCCCCACTGTCCGGCGCCCACATTCGGGCAGGGGTCGAAATGAAGACGCCGAAGCCGAGTATCCCCGAGCGCGTCACCGGTGGCTAGCGGGACATTCCGGTCCTGTCACCCGGTTCGGGGCACACGGTTGCGGGGTGTGACCGCGCGGCGGAGTCAGTCACGTTCCCCTTGCGACGAGCCCGCCAGCGGCGACCACCAGAGCCGGCCGTTCGTCTTCACGTGGGCCGTCCAACGCCCGTCCCAGTAGCGCAACTCGGCGCTGCCGGTCGGGTCCGGATACCAACCGGGCGGAGGCTGCGC
>JAMXLJ010000120.1 GCA_024281095.1 Acidimicrobiia bacterium
AGACGCCGCGCCCGTCGGCGTGCGCGCTCGACCGGTGGTTCGGCGAGTTGTGCCTGTACCCATTCGGTGTGCGCCGCTTGGAGCCCGACGGGCAAGCGGCGGACGTGCCTTCGGTTGACCGGAGGCAGGTGGCGACGAACGGCGAAGGTGCCGCGGCCGTCATCGCATGCGAGGTCGAACTGCACGAGCCGGGCGAAGCTGCGGACGAGTGGCGAGCTGTTGCCTTCGCGTGCGCCGAGCCCGAGAGCCTGGGACGTGTCGGACACGGCGAGCTCGAACCCGTCGGGCTCGGCATCGAGTCGCGCCGCGACATGGCGCATCAGCAACACGCTCGTCGGGCCGAGCGTGGGCAACCAGAACGTCTCGACGTAGAGCGAACGGGGATCGAATCCGAGCGTGTCGATGACCGGGTCGGGCCACGGAATGATCGCGACGGTGGACGGCATAGTTCCTCCGGGTTGGCTCACGGTGTTGCAGACAGCGGGGGAAGCGCCAGGGTCAGACCCGGATGGATCAGGTTCGGGTCGTCACCGATTGCCGCGCGGTTGGCCGCGTAGATCGAGCGCCATGCCGCGTCGATTGTCGGGCTGGTTGCGCCCGGCCCGAGCCGGCGTGCGGCGATGGACCAGAGGCAGTCGCCTCGCTCGACGACGTACTTCACGACGGCGCCGGGTGGCGGTGCGGGCACTGGACTCGGCGCCGGAGCCGGCGTTGGGGCAACGGCACGCGGTGGCTCGGGGTGCGGCACGGCTTCCGGATTCGAGGTCGGTCGTGGCACGGGTGTCGCCGGGGCCGGGGGCCGGCGCGGGGGCGTCGTCGTCGTCGTGGGGCGCGTCGCCGGCGCCGGGGTCGTGCTCGTCGTGGTCGCGGTCTGGCTGAGCCAATCCCGGATCGGTGTCGGCGAGGCACTCGCCGGGCGGCCCGCGGGAATGCTGAGCAGCGCGGTGACCGCGAGCTCGGCGAGGTGCCGAAGTGGCGCGGGCGACCGGCGCTCGAGCGCCGTGACGACGCGACCCGGCGTCGCTCCGCACCGCCGGGCGACCGAGGTCGCCACATCGAGCACGAACACGGCGCCGGCCACCAGGCCGCCGAGCGTCGCGAGCTGCAGCAGCGCATCGCGCAGCTCGGCTTCGGACCACATCGACAACATATGTCTCAAAGCCTCTATCTACGTCGAGATGAGGCGCACAGCATCGCGACACGCGCCGTTGCGAGTCAACAGAAAGTGGTCATCTGCCGTTGACCGTGTCGGAAAGCGTTTGCTGTACTGCTCAAATCGTAAGGAAAGCGACAGATAGAGCAGATATGGACGAAGACTTCTGGGAGATCACGGCCGAGCTCCGGGCCGGTGACGACGTCGAGGCGCGCGAACACGCGCGCGCCGTCGTGGCGGCTGCCCACCGGCGCGCCACGTTCGCGGACGAGCTCCGCGCGCTTTCACCAGGCGATGTCGTGACGCTCGTCGCGCTGGACGGTGTCCCGATCACTGGGCGGATCCTGCGCGTCGGGCAGGACGTCGTGCGCGTGGGCGAGGTGCTGGACCCGGTCGGTGCCGCCCGTCGCCGCGTCGCACGCGTCCACGACGTCCGTATCGACGCCGTCGTCCGGTTGGTCCGGGAGCCGGGCCGATGAGCGCGGGCCCGAACTGCTCCTACGCGCCCCGGCGGGCGTGGGCCTCGCGCTCGAGCTCGGCGATGTACGCCTCGAGCGCCTCGACGCTGACCCGCCACACGCCGCGCTTGCCGATCTTCACCGCGGGCAGCTGCCCCGACCGCATCAGCGTGTACACCTGCGAAACGGTCACGTTCAGGACGTCGGCGACCTCCGCGGGCTGGAGGAAGCGCGGGCGTTCGGCCACGAATCCAGCCTCCGGTTGCGTGGCGATGCGTGCAGGTACAGCCGTCATCGTACCGGCGGCTGCGAGAAGCCGCGCGGATCGACGCGCGGATTCGAGGCGGCCATGACGGCCGTCATCGGGGCGCTCGGTCGCCGGCGTGCCGCCGCGCGGCGAGCGCTGCGGCTCGATCACCGCCTCGTGATCGGTGTCGTGCTCGTCGTGGTGTCGATCGCGGGTGGCCTCGCGCTTTTTAGCGCGGCGGACCGGACCGTCGCCGTGGTCGCCGCGGGTCGGGACCTTCACGCCGGCCACGTCCTCGCCGCCGGGGACCTGCACGTCGCCAGGGTGCGCGTCGATCCGGGTGTTCTTCGCAGCCTTGTTCGGGGCGAGGCGAAGCAAGCGATGGTGGGTCGGGTGCTGTTGTCGCCGGTCGCGAAGGACGGCCTGATCGCGGGATCGGCCCTGGGACGCGAGCGGGCTCGGGAACGCGAGCTGACGGTGCCGATCACGTCCGAGCGCGCGCTCGGCGGCTCGTTGCGTGTCGGAGACCGTGTCGACGTCCTTGCGACGTTCGCGAAGGGCAGCAAGGACGCCCGCACACTGACGGTCGCGCATCACGCACAAGTGGTCGAGAGCGTGCACAGCAAAGGGATCCTCGGCGAACGGTCGGGTGAGGTCAGCGCGCTCACACTCGCCGTCAACGCTGACGAAGCGGTCTACCTGACGTTTGCCTCGCACACGGCGGAGCTCGACGTCGTACGGGCGCAGCTCGCCGCGGCTCCGCTGCCGAATCGGTTCGACTACTCGGATCTGCCGTGAACCTTTCGATCCTGACGTGCGGGGGCGGAGCCCCGTGGGAAGCGGCGCTCGTTCGCGGGCTGCAACGACGCGAGCTCGGAATCTCCGTATCGCGTCGATGCGTGGAGCATGCAGAGCTGCTCGACGTCGCGCTGCGCGATCGACCGCGTGCGGTCGTGTTGGCCGCGGAGCTTCCGTGGTTGGAGCGTGACCTCGTCGGCACGTTGCACGACGCGGGTATCGCGGTGATCGCAGTGGAGTCCACGCCGGGCCTCCGCTCGTTGGAGCGCATGGGTATCGCGTTCCACGTCGCCGCCACCGCAACCGCAGATGACATCGCGTCGTTGCTGCATCAGCTCTCGCTCCCGAAGGACGAGGTTGACGAGATCGCCACGCGACCCGACGCGACGGACTCGCCGGACCCTCGAGAGGGCCATACCGCGGGTGAGCTCGTCGCCGTCTGGGGCGGGCCCGGTGCTCCGGGCCGCACGATGGTCGCGGTGCATCTCGCAATCGAGCTGGCGCGTAGCGGCCGGCGTGTCGTCCTCGTCGACGGTGACGCGTGGGCGCCCTGCATCGCCCAGTTGCTCGACCTGGACGAGTCGCCGGCGATCACGAATGCGGCGCGCCTCGCGGCCGAAGGCTGGCCGCGAGCGCTCGACACGTGCCTTCAGCCGGGACCGTCGGGAATCTCGGTCCTCGCAGGCCTGGCGCGCAGCGATCTGTGGCCGGAGGTCAGGGAACGCTCGTGGCTCTCGGTGCTCGACGCGTGCCGAGCCGTCGCCGACCTCGTGGTGGTCGATCTCGCCGCTCCGATCGACGAAGACGAAGAGCTGGCGTTCGACCAGGCGCCGTACCGGAGGAACACCATCACCCGGGTGGCCCTCGGCCAGGCCGCGTGCGTGATCCACGTCGTGGCCGGTGACCCGATCGGCCTGCGGCGCGGCATCTTCGCTTCCGGCGAGTTGTTGCGGGAGCTTCCCTCGGTGGCGCGACGCCAGGTCACCGTTGTAAACCGCGCGCCCGGATCGCCCCGACGCCTGCAGGACTGCTCGACGGAATTGGAGCGCTGGACGGGCTCCGCTCCGGTCGCACTGCTGCCGACGGAGCGCGCGTTCGAGCGCGTCGTCTGGGAGGGCCGGCCCCTACACGAGGTGGCCGGTCGCTCGGTGTGGCTGCGCGAGCTGCGCGCGATCCGCGCGTTGCCTCTGAGCGACCGGATCATGGCGGTCCGGCCATGACGGCGACGTTCTCGCATTCGACCCCTGCAGTGGAGATCGTCGAGCGCGAAGTACGTGAGCTCGTGCATCGCCGCGATGTCGGGCTCGACGACGCGACAGAACTCCATCAGTTGCTCGACGAGGTCGTGGCCGACTACCGCGAACGGTTCCTCAACGGGGGGTTCCCGCCCCTCACCGACGACGATGTGGAGCTCGTCCGTCATCGGATGGCGGGCTTCGGAGTATTGACGCCGCTGCTCGAGGATCCCGGCGTGGAGGAGCTTTGGGTCAACGAGCCCGGCCGTGTCTTCGTCGCGCGCGGTGGCGATCACGAGCTCACGAACATCGTGATGACTTCGCGCGAGGTCGAAGAGGTCGTCGAACGAATGCTGGCCCACGCCGGACGACGGTTGGACCGCTCGCAGCCGTTCGTCGATGCGCGACTCCCGGACGGGAGTCGCCTGCACGTCGTCATCCCGCCGATCACGGAGCACTGGACGCTCAACATCCGAAAATTCGTCGGGGTTCGCGCCCACACGCTCGACGAACTGGTGTCTCTCGGTTCTTGTTCGCCCAGCGCTGCCCGGTTCCTCGACGCCGCAGTGCGGGCTGGGCTCAACATCGTCGTCGCGGGTGCGGTCGGCGCGGGGAAGACCACCCTTCTCAACTGCCTTGCCTCGGCGATTCCCGCGCGTGAGCGCGTCGTGACGTGCGAGGAGGTGTTCGAGCTGCAGCCTGCGCTGCCGGATGTCGTGGCGATGCAGTGCCGGCAACGCAATCTCGAGGGAGAGGGCGGGGTCACGCTGCACGACCTCGTCCGCGAGAGCCTCCGTATGCGACCCGATCGGATCCTCGTGGGCGAGGTACGCGGCCCGGAGACACTCGACATGCTGCTCGCGATGAACAGTGGCGCCGGCGCGATGACGTCCGTGCACGCGAACTCCGCCCGGGAGGCTCTGCGCAAGTTGACCACGCTGCCGCTGCTCGCCGGCGAGAACATCGACCGCAGCTTCGTCGCGCGCACGGTCGTCGCCTGCGTCGACCTCGTCGTGTTCTGTAGTCGCGCCGGCGGGGTCAGACAGATCGCAGAGATCGTCGCGGTTGCAGACCAGGTCTCCGATGGCGAGGAGCCGAGCGCCGGAGTCGTATTCACTGGAGGCGGGCGGAATCTGCGGTGGACAGGCGAGAGGCCGCGACGCGCTGATCGGTTCGCCGAGAGGGGCATCGATCTTGCCGAGGCCCTGCGATGACGGTGGTGATCGTCCTGGCCTTCGCCTTCGGCGTGTTCCTGTCGTACGACGCGCTCACGGCGAGTGGAGCGCCGAAGCCGGCTCGGCGCCGGGTCGTGCACGACGCGATGGCATCGATGCTCGCGGCGGCCGGCATGGGCAACGTGAGCCCGCGACAGCTCGGATGGGCATGCGTGGTCTCCGCCGCGTCAGTGGGTCTCGTCACGGGTGTCGTCGTCGGTTCACCGATCGTCAGTGCCGTCGCGTTGCTTGCGGGCGCCTACGTTCCCGTGGCCGTCGTCCGTGCTCGACGGCAAGCGCGCCGGAAGGCATTCCGCCAGTGCTGGCCCGAGACGGTGGAGTTGCTCGCGGGCGCGGTTCGCGCCGGCGACACCTTGCCCGCCGCGATCTCTGTCGTCGCGACCCGGGGACCGGTTCTCCTGCGGCCGGAGTTCTCGGCGCTCGCCGCCGACCATCGCGTCTCCGGTGACCTGCTCGGCGCGATGGAGCGACTTGGCGACGCGCTCGGTGACCCCACCGCAGACCGCGTGCTGACCACGCTCGCCATCGCTCATCAGGTCGGTGGCCGCGAGCTCGGGCGTGTGCTGCGGACGTTGGCGGCGTTCCTTCGTGACGACGCCGCGTCCCGCCGCGAGATCGAGGCCCGTCAATCCTGGACCCGGGTCGCGGCGCGGGTCGCCGCGGCGTCGCCGTGGGCCGTGCTCCTCCTCGTCGCGACCCGATCCTCGTCTGCGCACGCGTTCGACTCCGTGGCGGGCGCGATCGTCGTCGTGGGCGGCGCGGTCGCGACCGTTCTCGGCTATCGAATGATGGTCGCGCTCGGGCGCCTGCCGGACGAGCCGCGTCTCGTGCGCGCGAGCGTCCGATGACGCCGCTTCAGGCGGTAGCCATCGTCGCGACCGGATTTTGCGGAGCGACGTGTCTGCTGTCGCTCATCCCGATGTCCCGGCGGCGTCCGCTGTCGCTGCGCCTCCATCCGTACATCGGCGCGCTCGGGCCTCGCCGGTCCTCCCTGCTCGACGACCGCGGCCGCGACGGCACGCTTGGCGCGTTCGTCGGTCCGATCGTCGAGCAGCTCGGCGGCACGCTCTCACGTGTTCTCGGTGACCATGCCGACCTCCGGGTGCGCCTCGAGGCCGCCGGTATGGGCTGGACGCCCGCGCGCTTCCGGGCCCGTCAGGTGACGTGCGCTCTCGGCGGCTTCACCCTTGGAGTCACCGGCACCGTGCTCGTCGCGCAGACCGGTCGTGGTTTCTCGGTTGCCGGCGCGCTCGCCTCGGGCCTCGGCTTCGCGGCCGGTGGAGTGTGGTGGCCGGACCGGTCGTTGAGCCGAGCGGTCGAACGTCGTCGCGCCCGAATGACAGCCGAGTTCCCGACGTTCGTCGACATGGTGTGTCTCGCCGTCACGGCCGGCGAGAGCCTGCGCGGCGCGTTGGACCTCGTCACGCGGACCGCGGCCGGTGAGCTTGCGCGAGAAGTTCGTGCTGCACTGCGGGAAGCGCGCACGGGCGTCGGCTTGGTCGACGCGATGGAACAGCGCGCCCGCGTCCTCGGCCTTCCGTCGCTCGAGCGCCTGGTGGGATCGATCGCCGCATCGCAGGAACGTGGCATCCCGCTCGCCGATTCGTTGCGGGCGATGGCATTCGACGTCCGCGAGGCCGAGAAGCGCGCGGTCATCGAGGCGGCGGGGCGAAAGCAGGTCTCCATGCTGCTGCCCGTTGTGGGCCTGATCCTCCCGGTCGCCATCGCCTTCGCGTTCTTTCCGGGCCTGGTCGCGGTGCGCACGTTGGTCCGTTGAGTTGTCGTAGACAGAGAAAGGCACAGAGACATGGAACACAGAATTGATCGTGACGAGCGCGGCTCGATCCCGGAGTGGGTGATGCTCCTCGTCATGGGCGTCGGTGTCGTGATGGCCTTGTGGGCGATCGTGCAGCCCGACATCACTCAACTCGTGTCCGATGCGTTCGGCCGTCTGCGTGGGTGATCGCGCCGGCAGGCGGGAGACCGGAGCGACGATGGTGGAATTCCTCGCGGTCGCGGTGTTGGCGGTGATGGCGTTGCTCGGCGTCGCGCAGATCGCGATGTGGACCTGGACGCGCAACGTCGCCGTCAACGCCGCGCACGAGGGCGCCCGGGTCGCGGCGGAAGCCGGCCGGCCGCTCGACGACGGCATCGTCACCACGCGCTCGTTGCTGCGCGACGGTCTCGGCGGAAGTGGTGGCGGGTTCGCGGTCGAGGCGATCGAGTCGGGTCGGGAGGTGCAAGTGACCGCGCGCGGCGACGCACCGAGGGTCCTGCCGTTCATGCCCCGGTTCACGGTCACAGTGCGGGCCGCTGCCTTCGACGAGGACGCGCTGGCGCGGTGAACGGAATGTTCGCGAGATCGGTGAACGACTCGGAGCGCGGGTCGTCGATCGTCGAGTTCAGTGTCATCGGGGTGCTCGGGTTCGGCCTGCTCGTTCAGGTCGTGGTGCTGTTCGGTGTGATCCACCGCGCAACGCTGGCGACGTCGGCGGCGGCGCGCGAGCTCGGACGGGCCGTCGTGCTGGCCGACTCCGGCGAGGAAGCCGCGCGCCTTGGCGGCGTCGCCGTCGCACAGGCCGCGCGCAACCACGGGCTCGCGCCCGACGCGCTGCGGCCGACGATCGAGGGCCGCGTCGCCCGCGGCGGCAGGCTGCGGGTCAGGGTCCGTACCGATGTGCCGGTGGTGCAACTGCCCTTCGTCGGCTCGACCCTGCCGTCGCTGTCGGTGCCGGTGGAAGCCACACACGTGGTGACCGTGGACCGGTACCGGAGCTTCTCGAGTCCGGCGCAGTGACCAGGCGGAAAGGGCTTCGCAGGAACGAGCGCGGCCAGGCTGCGGTGCTGCTGATCGGCCTGCTCGTGCTCGCGGTCGGGTTCGTGGGTGTCGCGGTCGACGGCGCGCGCCTGTTCACTGCTCGCCGCGACCTCTCCTCGGTCGCAGACGCGGCCGCGCTCGCGGGGGCGTCGGCGCTCGACGAGGCCGCGTACCGCGCCAGCATGGGCCGCGAGATTCGCGTCGATCCGGAGCGGGCCCGTGCCGCGGCCGCCACGGTGATCGCCGAGGCGGGAGTCACGCCCGACACCCAGGTCGACGTCGCGGTCGATGGCAGCTCGGTGGAGGTTCGCATCGGCCGTCCAGTGGCGACCACGTTCCTTCGTGTCGTCGGCCTCGCCGAGCAGCACATCGGCGCCCACGCCCGCGCCGCGCCCCGCCGCCTGTGACGGTGTGCCGATCACGCGCTACGCGTGTTGACGCGGCCGTTGATCTCGGCGATGTGGATCGCGCCGTCCAGAAGGGCGCGGAAGTCGTCCGGCGACGGATCGTCGTCGCCGTGACGCTCGACCTCGACCTCCAGCATGCTCTGCATCTTCTCTGCCTCGGCCCGTGCGTCGTCCGGAATGGTGATGCCCCGTTGCCGCATCCGCTCGACCATGACGGGTGCCAGGTCGGGCCGGAACTGGACGTGGGGCACCCAACCCACGTTCGTGGGTCGGTCGAGCGCACGGATCGCGTCGATCAGCCCGGCGTCGCGGAGGCGGTCCGGCAGGTCGGGGTCGGGCTCGGGGAGCTGGCCGAGACGGCGCATCACGCCCGCAGCAAGGCCACGGTCGCCGTCCGAGAATCCGAACTCGTGCTCGTTGCCCAACAGCGGGCGGAGGCGGGCCCGGCACGACCACGGGTGTGTTCCCGGCACGCCCAGCAGGTGCAGACGCACGACCGGGATGGGCTCGGCATGGCCCGACGACGACCCGACCGACTCGACCCATGTCTCGGCCAGCGACGCCTCGACGGCGTACCCGCCGTAGGTGCCATGCAGGACGCGGTCCGCCGACACCGTTCCGGCGACGACCGGCGCAAGCTCGTCGAGGCGCGCGTCCTGTCGGGACTGCACCACGCGTTCCTTGCTGCGCCGGCGCACGTTCACGACGACGATCCCGACGGCCAAGATCACGATGAACAGGACTGGATACATCGCGCTATCCGAGCAAATGCACGACGACTCGTCCAGCGCGGCACCGAGCAGCTGCGCTCTTCGGGTTATGCCGCTCCGGACGTGACCGGATTGACGAGTCGCTCCGCTCGTGACGCGGGCTCGGGCTTGCTGAACAGGTACCCCTGGGCCATGTCGCAGTGCAGCGCGCGGAGCTCTCCGAGTTGCACGTCGGTCTCGACGCCTTCCGCCACGGCGCGCAACCCCAACGCGTGCGCGAGGGTGATGACCGCGGTGACGATCGCGGAGTCGCCCGCTTCGCGGCCGAGGCCGTCGACGAAGCTGCGGTCCACCTTCAACGCCTCGACCGGGAATCGCTTCAAGTAGCTGAGTGACGAGAAGCCGGTGCCGAAGTCGTCGACGCTGAGATGTACGCCGAGGGCTCGCAGGGCCCGTAGCGTGCTGATCGCGGATTCGGCGTCGTGCATCAGCGTGCTCTCGGTGATCTCGAGCGAGACGCAATCGGGATCGATGCCGGTGTGTTGGAGGATCCGCGCGACCTCGGCCGGAAGCGCGGGCTCGGCGAGCTGGCGCGGCGAGAGGTTGACGCTGACGAACAGCGGCGCCACGCCCTCGGAGCGGCCCGACTGCCATGCTGCGACCTGACGGCACGCCTCTTCGAGCACCCATGCGCCGAGCGGCACGATGAGGCCGGTCTCCTCGGCGAGCGCGATGAACTCGCCGGGCAGGATCAACCCGCGCGTCGGGTGTTGCCAACGGGCCAACGCCTCGAAGCCGGCGACGTCGCCGCTCACCACGTCGACGATCGCCTGGTAGTGCACCTGGAACTCGCCCCGCGCCAACGCGCGGTGCAGATCGTTGCCGGTGCGCAACTGGTACACGGCGCGCTGATGGGTACGCTCGTCGAACACCTCGGTGCGGGCGCGGCCTTGCTCCTTCGCGCGGTACATCGCAGTGTCGGCGTCGCGCACGAGGCTTTCGGCGGTCTCGTCCGCGCCGGTCGACACCGCGACACCCAGGCTCGCGGTCACGAAGACCTCGCCTTCGGGAAGCAGGACCGGTCGCGACACTGCCTCCGACATCCGCGACGCAATCTCCAGCGCGGCGTCTTCGCCCGCCACGTCGTCGCACAGCACCACGAACTCGTCGCCGCCGAAGCGCGCCACGGTGTCTGACGGGCGCAGCGCGGCCCGCAACCGGCCCGCGACCGCGACGATCAACTGGTCGCCCGCCGCGTGGCCGAGGCTGTCGTTCACGAACTTGAACCGGTCGAGGTCGAGGAAGGCCACCGCGACCCTCCGGCGTCGCCGCGCCGCAACCGCGAGCGCGTGCTCGAGCCGGTCCATGAACAGCACCCGGTTCGGCAACCCGGTCAAGGGGTCGTGGATCGCCGCGTGCTCGAGACGCTCGGCGATGGCGCGCCGCTCCGTGATGTCTTCGATCTGGCCGACGGTGTACGCGGGGTTGCCCTCGGCATCGCGCACGAGCGACACGGAGACGTGGGCCCACACCACTCGCCCGTCCGGCGTCGAGTACCGCTTCTCGATCGAGTAGCGCTCGACGTCGCCGGCAACCACGCGGCTCAGTTCCGCACTCGTGATCTCGACGTCGTCGGGGTGGGTGAACTCGGTGACGTGGCGGCCCACGAGCGCGTGCGCTTCGACGCCGAGTATTCGTCCCAGCTCGCGGTTCGCGCGCATCACCGTGCCGTCGAGGCCGGTGAGCGTCATGCCGATCGGCGCCTCCTCGAAGGCGGCCGCGAACATCTCTTGTGCCGCGGCGAGCTCACGCGCGGCCTGCCGTCGTTCCGTGACGTCGCGCACGGTGATCACGTGGCCGGCGAGCACCGGGTCGTCGACCATGTTGGTGGCGACGGCCTCGACCTCGAGCCAGTCGCCGCTCGCGCGCACGACGCGTGTCCGCACCGGCTCGCGAAGGGTTCCCGCGGAGAACTCCGCGAAGGCGGCCAGCGCGACCTCGCGGTCGTCGGGGTGCACGTAGGCCGTGATGTTGTTCCCGATCGCGCTCTCGGCCGGGAAGCCGAGCAGCGTCTTGAACGCGGGGCTGGCGAAGCGCACGACGCCGACCTCGTCGACCACGAACACGATGTCGTTGGAGTTCTTGACGATCGCCTGGAACCACGCCTCGCTCTTGCGCAGCTCCTCGGTTGCCTCGTTGACCATCCGCTGTGCCCGCGTGTCGGACCGGCGCACGAGCAGAGCGATGAGGAACACGAGCAGGCTCAACAGGAGCCCTGCGGTGAGGAGGAAGCGGCGGGCCGCGCCGGCCTGGGGATCCTCCTTGTCGAAGAACGCGTTGTAGCTGACGGTCCACCGGTGACCGCCCACGGTCATGGCGATGAACCGGTCGGCGCCGCGGGGAGACTGCGTGTTGACCACTGGGAGCGCGGCCACCGCGTTTTGCGTGCCCATGCCGCGGCCGTCGGTGATCGCCACCGACTCGAAGCCCGGCGCGCGCGCCATCACGCTCTGCAGGAACTGCTGACTGTCGACGATCGCACCCACCCAACCGTTCGGTTCGCTGCTGCGACCGCCGACCCGCGCGGGCACGGGGACGGCGATCTCGAGCCTCGACACCACCGCGAACATCGACCGGTTGCCGATGAGGCCGGTGCCCGGGTCGGTGCGGAGGGTGAAACGGCCCGTGATCGACATCGAACCGGGTGACGTCGTGCGGTCGAGATGGTCCGCCGCGTTCGACAGCGTGCTGAGATCCGCGCCGACGATCTGGTCGGTGAGGGCCGGCGGTGAGATGCGGGCGACCATGACCCGACCGTCGGAGCCGAGACTCACGAATCCCATACCGACGAGGCCCGACTCGCGCTCCGCAACGCTGATTCTCGACGCGTACGCATCGAGCTCGGCGTCGGTCGGTGGAACGGGCCGGGCGAACAGGGTCTTGAGGTCGCTCAGTGTCTTGGCGATCTGGTCGAGCTGCCCGCGGACCGCGCTCTGCAGCTCGGCTCGGTGGCCGGCATCGCGGCGGGCCCGTGCGGCGTCGCGCTGCGACAGCGATCGAGCCCAGAGGCCGAACGTCAGCCCGAGGGAGGCGACGAGCAGGACCCAGGCCGTCGAGCGCGCGCGAATCCAGCGCGGCCCGACCGCGGCGCGGGACCTCCGGTTGGGTGCGGCCGCGCCGGAACCACCGGCGTCCGGCTCACCGGCGCGGCTCGTCGGGCCCACGCAGACGGGGGCTGCCCTGCGAAGGAATCGCACGGAAAGGAGGTCGGCACGCGGGGCTGCGGTGTTGAGGGAATCGATGCGCGTTCCGGACCCCCGGTACCCTTTCCGCCCAGAAGGGGCCACCCGTCTAGCCGGAGGGAGCCGTGAGTACCGTGCGGACGGAGCTGACCCCTGGGCGGAGGCCCGGGAGGGGGCAGCGGAGGGAGCCGTGAGTACCGTGCGGACGGAGCTGGCCCCTGGGCGGAGGCCCGGGAGGGGCCAGCGGAGGGAGCCATGAGTACAGGCGAAGAACGGCGGCAGACCGACTCCGGCATCGAGGTCCGCACCGTCTACAACGACGCCGACCTCGAGGGCTTCGATCCTGCCGGTGCCCTTGGTGCCCCGGGCGAGCCGCCTTACACGCGGGGCGTCTACCCCACGATGTACCGGTCACGGCCGTGGACGATGCGCCAGTACTCCGGGTTCGGCACGGCCAAGGAGACCAACGAACGGTTCCATTACCTCCTGTCGCACGGCCAGACCGGCCTGTCGTGCGCCTTCGACCTGCCGACCCAGATGGGTTACGACTCGGACCACCCCCGCGCCCAGGGCGAGGTCGGCAAGGTGGGCGTCGCGATCGACTCACTGGAAGACATGGAGATCCTCCTCTCCGGTCTGCCGCTCGACCGCGTGACCACCTCGATGACGATCAACGCGACGGCCGCGATCCTGCTCCTGCTGTACGAGCTCGTGGCCGAGAAGCAGGGCGTTCCTGCAAGCGCCATCGGCGGCACGGTGCAGAACGACCTGCTGAAGGAATACGTCGCACGTGGCACGTACATCTATCCGCCCCGCCAGTCGATGCGCATCATCACCGACCTGTTCGCGTACTGCCGTGAACGCATCCCGAAGTGGAACACGATCTCGATCTCCGGATACCACATCCGTGAGGCCGGCTCGACCGCGGTGCAGGAGATTGCGTTCACGTTGTCGAACGCGATCGCGTACGTGCAGGCCGCAGTCGAAGCGGGGCTCGACGTCGACGAATTTGCACCGCGGCTGTCGTTCTTCTGGAACGGGCACAACAACTTCTTCGAGGAAGTCGCGAAGTTCCGGGCGTCGCGGCGGATGTGGTACCGGATCATGAACGAGCGCTTCGGCGCGAAGGACGAGCGTTCCAAGCTCCTGCGGTTCCACACGCAGACCGGCGGCTCGACCCTCACGGCGCAGCAGCCCGAGAACAACGTGGTGCGCGTCGCGGTGCAGGCGCTCGCGGCGGTGCTCGGCGGTACCCAGTCGCTGCACACGAACGGCTTCGACGAAGCGCTCGGCCTGCCCACGGAACGGGCGGCCAAGATTGCGTTGCGCACGCAGCAGATCATCGCCAACGAGTCAGGGGTGACCGACACGGTCGACCCGTTGGCCGGGTCGTACTTCGTCGAGTCCCTCACGAACGAGGTGGAAGCCGCGGCCTGGCGCTACATCGAGCGCATCGACGAGATGGGTGGCGCGGTTGCCGCAATCGAGGCCGGCTACATGCAGGACGAGATCGAGCAGGCCGCGTTCGAGTGGGCGAAGAACGTGGACGACGGCCGCAAGGTGATCGTGGGCGTGAACAAATACACCGAAGACGAAGCCGGCGACCTCGACGTGTTCCCCATCGACCCCGGGCTCGAGCGGCGACAGGCGGCCGCGGTGGCCGCGGTGCGGGCCCGGCGTGAGGACGCGGCCGTGAAGGCGGCGCTCGAAGACGTGCGCGCCGCGGCGCGAGGCACCCAGAACCTGCTCGTGCCCATGCGCGACGCACTCGCGCGGTACGCGACGCTCGGCGAGGTGAGCGACGTGCTGCGCGAGGAGTTCGGCGTGTACCAACCCAGCCGCTGACGACGCTCGACCCGGACCTTTCGGGCCGATTCCGCCCCGGCGTCGCGGCCGTGTGGGCGGGACGCCGCTGCAGTTCCCGGGTCAGCCGGCACGGCGCAGGGGCTTGACCGGCTCGGGCGGCCGGGCGTTGCGGAGCGCGGTGCGGGCCGCGGCCACACCCTTGCGGCCGACGGCGCGGGTTCGCTTGTCGAGGCGGTCGCGGCCGGCGCTGCCCCCTTCGAGGAGTCGTAGCTGTGTGCTCATACGAGGAGTATGAGCGGGGGCTGTGACAGTTACGCCGGCCGGGAGCGCCTTCACGGTACGTGCGGGCCGCGACGCACGGCGCGCGCTTGCTCCGGGCCCGCCGCGGCCCGCGCGAATGGTCCGAACCGCCCTCATTCGCCTACTACTCTCCGGCGGCGATGTTCAGAGAGCTTTCAGAAAAGGCGAGGAGCATGCAACGAAGGCGGTTTCGGATGACGGTCGTCTTGACGGTCCTCGCGATCGTCGGGGCCGCCTGCGGCGGCGGGAGCGGGGGAAAATCGAGCTCGACGAGCTCCACCTCGTCGAGCCGAACAGGCTCGGTGGCGGTGAACCCCCTGTTCGTGGCCACGGGCCCGGACGGGACGTCGACCGGCGGCACCAACCCGGTCACCGTCCGGATCGCACCGTCGACTGACCAGAAGCTGCGCGTCGGCTTCACCGAGGACGAGGTCGCCGGCACCGGCGACCAGTGGCGGGCCGCCGGCTGGGGCGCGGTCACGGTGGCCACCCTGTTGACCGGAGCGGACCTGCGCAACCGCGAGGTCGACTTCGACGTGACCGGGAAGATCGACGGCCCGAGCGCCGGTGGTCTCATGACCGTCGCGACGCTGTCGCTGATGCGGGGCGACAAGATCCAGCCCGACATCACGATGACCGGCACGATCAACCCCGACGGCACGATCGGCCCGGTCGGTGGCATCCCGTACAAGGTCGACGGTGTGCTCGCCGCGCACAAGAAGCGCATGCTGATCCCGGTCGGGCAGCGCAACAGCAAGGACGACTCGGGTCAGCTCGTCGACGTGATCGACGAGGGTCGGCGCAAGGGCGTCGAGGTCACCGAGGTCCGCGACGTCTACGAGGCGTACAAGGCGTTCACCGGCAAGGACCTGCCGCGGCCGGCGCCTGCGACCGACGTCAGCCTCGACAACCAGGCCTACGACAAGTTGAAGGCGAAGGCCGAGTCGTGGTTGGCGAAGTTCCAGACCGCCGTGGGCAGTTTCAACAGTCTCGATCCGTCCATGCAGCAGAACCTGCAGAGCATCGCCAACGACGCGAACACCGCGCAGCAGCAGGCGAAGAAGCTCAGCGACGAAGGCCTGCAGGCGGGCGCGTTCCAGAAAGCCGTCGAGGCCGCCGGTCTCGCCAACGCAGCCGTACAGACCGGTCAGGCGCTGCAGATCTACCTGACCCAGGGCGCCGACGCGTTCGTCGCGAAGGTGAAGGGCAGTCAGTCGGTCGGCGATCAGGTCAAGGGGCTCGTCGACGAGTTCAAGACGTTCCAGCCCCAGAGTGTCAGTGACGCCGCGGCCCTCATCGGTGCGTATGGCAACGCGATCGACGCGATCAGCCTGTCGCAGTTCGGTGAGAACCAGTTCAACGCCAAGGCCTCGTCCACTGAAGAGGCGCTCCAGCAGTACACAGTCGGCGCGGTGTACTACGAGCTGTCGGGCACCTTCGCCGACGCGTCACGCGACATCCTCGACGTGGGTCGGGGCCTGGGTGGTGCAAAGCTCGGCACGAAGATCGACCTCCCTGGTGTTGCGGAGTTCTTCCGCCGCGCCGCGGAGGCCAACCTCAACGCGTTCGAGACCGTCGTGATCGAGCCGGCCGCGAACAAGGAGAACGTGAGCGCGGCCGCGGCGAAGGAGAGCTTCTCCGGCAAGGACCTCGAGTACGCGCTGGCCACCACCGGACTCGACGTGATGGGCAACCTCCAGCAGTACTTCGGGGCGGCCGCGTCGAGCGACTATGCGGAGCTCGGCGGTGCCGTCTCGCTGTACAACCGCAGCGCGGGCCTGCTGGCGAAGTACTACTCGCTCGGCGACGTCGACCCGAAGACGCTCGAGGTCTCGGGCATTGCCAACAGCCAGGCGTACTCCGGGTCGGTCGACCTCGCGCAGCGTCAGCTCGCGGCCAACGTGGGCGTGCTGCGCAGCAAGCAGGTGAATCCGACGATCGCCGTCGCCGACAACCAGATCGGCAACATCCAGCGTGACGGCGACGCGAGCCAGAAGCTCGACGCGCTGTCGTCGTACTGGGACGGCTATCTCAACAGCCGGGTGCTCGCCTACATCGGCGGGTTCCCGACCGCCGGACTGCAGTAAACGCGGGGCCGGGGCGGCGCCTTCCTGGCGTCGCCCCGGCCCCTCCTACACTCGGCGCGATGCCCCCTTCGCCGTCGCGCACGCGCGCCGTCGTCTATCTCGACCATGCGGCGACGACCCTCCCCCGTCCTGCCGCGGTCGAGGCGATGCTGCCGTTCCTGACCCGGGTGTACGGCAACCCGTCCGGCGCGCACGGGGTGGCGCGGGCGGCCAAGACCGCGCTCGAAGAGGCCCGTGAGCAGATCGCCGAAGCGCTCGGCGCCCGGCCCGACGAAGTCGTCCTCACGAGCGGCGGCACGGAGGCCGACGGCCTCGCCCTCAAGGGCGCGGCGCACGCGGTGCGTGCCGCCGATCCCGCCCGCGACCGTGTGGTCGTCGGCGCGTTCGAGCACAAGGCCGTGCTGTCGTCCGCGCAGCGCCTCGAGCGGGAGGGCTTCGAAGTCACCCGCGCGGCGGTCGATGCCCGGGGCGTCGTCGAGGTGGACGCGCTCGCCGAGGCCCTCGACGACCGGGTCGCCGTGGTGTCGCTGATGGCGGTGAACAACGAGGTCGGCACGGTGCAGCCGCTCTCCCGTGTGGCCGACCTCGTGCGCGAGCGCGCCCCCAGTGCGGTCCTCCACACCGACGCGGTGCAGGCAACGCCGTGGCTGGACGTCGCGGCGCTCACGGCACCGGCCGACGTCGTGACGATCTCCGCGCACAAGCTCGGGGGACCGAAGGGCTCGGGCGCGCTCGTCGTGCGGCGCGGCACGCGCCTCGTGCCGCAGGCCGACGGCGGCGGCCAGGAGCGCGGCCTGCGTCCCGGCACGGTCGACGTCGCGAGCGCGGTCGGCCTCGCAGCCGCGTTGAATGAGACGACCGTGACGCGCGAGGTCGAGGCGGCTCGCGTCAGCACCTTGCGCGACCGCCTCGCGCGCGGGCTGCTCGAGGCGTGTCCGGGCGCGTGGTGCAACGGTGACGGCGCTACGAAGGTCGCGGGCAACCTGAACGTCGGCTTCCCCGGCGTGGACGCGCAGACGTTGCTCGTCGTGCTCGACAGCCTCGGGGTGTGCGCGTCGGCGGGCTCGTCGTGCTCGTCGGGCGCGATCGAGCCATCACACGTGTTGCTCGCGATGGGCCTCGGGCCCGACGACGCGCGGGCGTCGATCCGGCTGACGTTGGGATGGTCGTCGACGGATGTCGACGTCGACACCGCGCTCGAAGTCATCCCGCGCGCGGTGCAGCGGATCACCAGTCGGAGTCGGGTGTGAATACCCTGCGGGCGCAGCGGAGGGAGCGGTGAGTACCGTCCTGGTTGCGATGAGTGGGGGTGTGGACTCGTCGGTCGCGGCCGCGCTGTTGCTCGAACGGGGCCACGAGGTCGTCGGCATGACGCTGAAGCTCTGGGGCGGCCCGTCCGACTCGGGTTGCTGCAGCGTCAGCGACGTCGAGGATGCCCGCCGGGTGGCGGCGCAGCTGCGCATCCCGCATTACGTGCTCAACCTCACGGACGAGTTCGACCGCGACGTCGTGTCGCCCTACGTCGACGACTACGCGGCCGGGCGCACTCCCAACCCGTGCGTCGAGTGCAACCGGCACGTGAAGTTCGGCCTCCTGCTCGATCGCGCGCACGACATGGGCTTCGACGCGGTCGCGACCGGCCACCACGCGCGCGTCGTGCACACGGTGCGGGGGCCGCATATCGCGCGCGGGATTGACCGAGCGAAGGACCAGTCGTACGTGTTGTACATGCTCGGCCCCGGCGTGCTCGGTCGCGTGATGCTGCCTGTCGGCGAACTCGACAAGACCGCGGTGCGCGACCACGCCCGGAGACTCGGGCTCCGCACCGCCGACAAGGCCGAGAGCATGGACGTGTGCTTCATCACCCGCGGCGGGCGCGAGCAGTTCATCGGCGAGCGCGCGCCGATGGTGCCCGGAACGATTCGCGACGTGAGTGGTCGCGTGGTGGGGACGCACGCCGGCATCGGCCGGTTCACCGTGGGGCAGCGGCGACGGGTCGGCGTCGCCACGGGCGACCGCCGCTACGTGGTCGACCTCGACGCCCCCACTGCGACCGTCACGATCGGTTCCCGCGACGACTTGTTGCGCCCCCACGTCGGGCTCGAGGGTCTCGTGGTCCACGACGCGCGCGTCCCGGACGTGGTCGACGTGCAGGTTCGCGCCCACGGCGCGCCCGTGCCGGGCCGCCTCGACGGCACGACCGTGCGGTTCGCGAACGCGCAGCCGCGCGTCGCGCCGGGCCAGGTCGTCGCGCTCTACGACGGTGACGTCGTCGTCGGCGGCGGCATCGCGCGCTGAACTCCCCCACGGCTACGGTGCGCATCGTGGGCGACGAACCGGCGAGAAGGGTCGTGTTCGCGACTCCTGGCACCTGACGTGGCCGATGTCGGATGGGGTCTGGCGTTGCTCGCGGGCGTCGGCGCGATCGTGTGGGGCGCAGAGAGCTTCGCCGAGCACCTGAGCGCGGCGTCGGTGCGTCTCGGTGTGAGCGCGTTCGCGCTCGCGCTGCTGCTCGCGGGGGCCGAGCCGGAGGAGCTTGCGACGGCAGTGGTTGCGTCCGTGCGCAAGGTGCCCGCGGTCGCGCTCGGCGATGTCCTCGGTGCGAACATCGCGATGTGCCTCGTTGCGCTCGGCCTCGCCGCGTGCATCGCGCCGCTGCCGTTCGGCGGGCGGGTTCGCAGATATGCGGTGTTGGGCCTGCCGGCGGGGATCGCGGCCGTGGTCGTGATGTGGGACGGACGGATCAGCCGCATCGACGCATCACTGCTCCTCTTGTTGTACGTCGGGTACGTGGCGACGATCTGGGCACTCGAGCGGCAGCCACCGATCATCGGCGAGGCCGAGGAGCTCGACGAGGCACGCGAGGAAGCGCAGCGTGGGATTCGGCGCCGCGTCGGTCGCGAGCTCGTGCTCGTACTTGCCGGCGTGATCGCCATGGCCGCCGGCGCGACCGTGTTGGTGGAAGCGGTGCGTCGCATCACACACACGGAGGCGACCCAGACCGACATCAGCCTGACACTCGTCGGGTTCGTGACCGCGTTCGAGCTCGTCGTGCTCGCGTGGTCGGCATCACGGCGCGGCGCGAGTGAGACTGTCATCGCGGCCGTGGTCGGCTCGTTCGCCTACAACGCGACGATGACGCTCGGTGTCGCCGCGCTGGTACGACCACTCGAAGTCGTGGACGCGTCGCGATTGCACGCGCCGGCGGTCCTCATGCTCCTTGCGCTCGCGCTCGTCGTCGTTCTCGGAGCGGCGCGCGGCGTGCTCACGCGCCGACACGGCATGCTACTGCTCGCGCTGTATCCGGTGTTCCTGGTCTACGTGATCTCGCGCTGAGCGCGGCGCCGCGCCATCGCGTGCAGCAGGTCTTCGCCCTCGACGGGCGCGAACAGCAACGTTCGTGTCGTCACCTTCTCGCTGCGTCGGCGGCCGCGGCCGGCGGTGAGGATCTGCGCCTCGTCGGTGAGCCGGAGCGCGAGCGCGCCGACGGACGCGCCGAGGCGCATGTCGAGCACGCCGTCGTCGGCCCGGATCCGCGCTGCGCTCAGCTCGGCGATGCGGTCGCGCACGAAGAGCACGGGGTCGGCGAGCGTCATCGGGTCGACGAGGGTGACACCCGCGGGCACGACGACGGCCCAACGCATGGACAGCGTGTGTAGCGACCGGAACAGGAACGCCGCGAGGGGCAGCCCGATCACGGTCGCGATGAGCCCGGCGACGATCCGGCCCGACGCGAGCAGGAGCGGGCCGGTCGCGATCCCGGCCGCGACGAGCAGCACGGCGGCGGGCGCCACGCCGACCGCGAGCGGCGGCGGAACCTTGAGCGGGAACCGCAACTCGTCGCCGTACGCGACGCCTTCGGCGCAGAACCGTGCGAACCCCGGCCGCGTCACGAGGACCGCGGCGAGTGCAGTCGTCGCGATCGCGACCGCGGCCGTCGCGCCGCGAGCTCCCCACGCCGTCGCGATCGCGAGTGCGAGGAATGCCGGTGCGACGAGACGCGCGACCGTGAGGCCCAGCGGCCGGGGCGCGAGGACCGCGACGAGCACCAAGGCCCATGCGGTCCACAAGAGCACCTCCGCGAGGACGCGCGTTGCCGGGCGCCACCCGGCCATGGCGTCGGCGGCCGCGGGCCCCGCAGCGAGCGGCAGGACGATCCACAGCGCGCGCAGCGCCCATACCGTCGAACGGGAACGAGGCGTTGTGGATCGCAGAGGGGTGAGCCTCCGGAATCGACGGACGGCAGCGACCGGCGCGGGCACCGGCGTCTGCGGACACCGGGATCGGCGTCAGGCCTCCATATACTACGGCTCCCATGTCTGGCCTCCCCCAAGGCGGCGCACTGGTTCCCGGGCTCGCTACCGCGATCGGAAGCCTCCCGCACCGGGACGCGCACGCAGCCGCGTCGCTCGCGCTGCGCCGCCATCCCGCGCTGCCGGCGGCGCCGGAGCTCCCGCGACGCTCGCCGTTCGAAGGGATGATCGCCCGGTCGGTTCGCGCGTTGCCGGAAGTGCGGTTCCAGCCCGACGGCGCGTTCTTCGTCGAGCCCGATGCCGGTGAAGGTCCGGTGCAGCCGGTCGTCGACGACGTCGCGCACGCCGGGCTGCTCGCGTTCCTCGAGGCCGCGGCGCGTGCGCCCGAGCCGCCGCGTCGGGTGAAGCTGCAGACCGCGGGCCCGCTGACGCTCGGTGTCTCGTTGCAGCGCGCGGGGATGCCCGCGGCACGCGCGTTCCGGCGCGCCGGTGAGCTCTCGCGGGCCTGGGTCGGTGCCCTCGAGCAACTCGTCGGTTCGCGCCTCCCGCAGGCACGCGCGGTCGTGTTCGTCGACGAGCCCGCGCTGGTCTTGTGGCGACGGGGCCACGGCCCGCTCGACCACGAGTCCGCGGTCGATCTGCTGTCGGGCGCGCTCGCGGCCGCCGCGGGCACGAGTGGCGTGCACGCCTGCGGCGACGCGGACCTGCGCTTGGCGCTCGAGGCGGGGCCGAGCGTGCTCGGCGTGGAGGTGTCCCAGCGCCTCGTCGAGGACGCGGCCGTCATCGCGCGTCATCTCGACGCCGGGGGGTGGGTGGCATGGGGCGCCGTGCCGACGAGCCGGCCGGTGGGCGACTCGTGCGAGCCGCTCTGGCGCGAGCTCGTCACGGTGTGGTGCGAGCTGACGCGTCGCGGCTGCGACCCGGTGTCGCTCCGCACGCAGGCCCTCGTGACGCCGGCGTGCGGGCTGGCGGGCCACGACGAGGCCCGGGCGGACCATCTCCTCGGGCTCGCCCGTCAGATGGCCCACCGGGTCCACGACCACGCGGTCGCGGCCCGGCTCAGCGTCGGCGCCTGAGCGTCCGGGAGCCGTTCAGGTCGGGGCGATCACCGTCACACCCCCTCGGTAGCGTGGAGGCATGCCCGCCCGAGCCCGCCCCGATGTTCCCGGCGACGCCGCGGCGCGCGTCGACGAGCTGCGGCGGGAGATCGAGCATCACTCGCGGCTCTACTACCGCGAGGACAATCCCGAGATCTCCGACGCCGAGTTCGACGAGCTCATGCGCGAGCTCGTCGAGCTCGAGACGCGCCATCCGGCGCTCGTCACGTCGGAGTCGCCCACGCAGCGCCCCGGCACGGGCGCGACGGCCGCGTTCTCGCCGGTGCAACACCTGGCGCCGATGTTGTCGCTCGACAACGCGTTCAGCCTCGACGACCTGCTGGCGTGGGGTAAGCGCATCGAGCGCCAGATCCCCGGGACCATCGCGTTCGTGTGCGAGCCCAAGATGGACGGCCTCGCGATCTCACTGCTCTACGAGAACGGTCGCTTCCGTCGCGCGGCGACCCGCGGCGACGGGTTCGTCGGCGAGGACGTGACCGCCAACGTGCGCACGATCCGCAACGTGCCGGACCGGCTCCGTGGGCGCAACGTCCCGAGCGTCCTCGAGGTGCGGGGCGAGGTCTTCATGCCCGTCCAGAGCTTCGAGGACCTGAACCGCCGGCAGGGCGAAGCGGGTGAGCGGCTCTTCGCCAACCCGCGCAACGCCGCTGCCGGGTCGTTGCGCCAGAACGACCCGACGATCACGGCCGGCCGCAACCTCGACCTCGTCACGTATCAGCTCGGCGCGCGCGAGGGTGGGCGTCGTCTGCGCACGCACGACGAGACGCTCGCGTATCTGCGCGAGCTCGGCTTGCCGGTCAACGATCTGATCTCGCGCCTCGAGTCACTCGACGAGGTGTACGAGTTCTGCGAGACGATGCTCGCCCGCCGTCACGACCTGCCGTACGAGATCGACGGCGTCGTGGTGAAGGTCGACGACCTCGCGCAGCGCGAGGAGCTCGGCTCCACGAGCAAGGCGCCGCGCTGGGCGATCGCGTACAAGTTCCCACCGGAGGAGAAGACCACACTGCTGCGCAACATCATGGTGAGCATCGGTCGCACCGGCCGGGCCACGCCGTTCGCGCAGCTCGAGCCGGTGTTCGTCGGTGGGTCGACCGTCGGGCTCGCGACGTTGCACAACGAGGACGAGGTCGCGCGCAAGGACGTACGCGAGGGCGACACCGTCATCGTGCGCAAGGCCGGCGACGTCATCCCGGAGGTCGTCGGGCCCGTACTGGCGAAGCGCCCCAAGGGGGCGAAGCCATGGAAGTTCCCGAAGAAATGCCCCGTGTGCGGGTCCGACCTCGTGCGCCTCGAGGGCGAAGCCGACCGGCACTGTGTGAACTTCGATTGCCCGGCCCAGCGCGTGCAGCGCATCGTGCACTTCGCGAGCCGGGGCGCGCTCGACATCGAGGGTCTCGGCGAAGAGCGGGTGCGGCAGTTCGTCGACGCGGGTCTGCTCGAGGACGCGGGCGACATCTACGACCTCACAGTCGATCGCCTCGTCCCGCTCGAACGCATCGGCCCGCGTTCGGCCCAGCTGCTCGTCGACGCGATCGAGCGATCGAAGCAGCAACCGCTGTGGCGGGTGATCGTCGGCCTGGGCATCCGCCACGTCGGCCCCACTGCGGCGGTCGCGCTCGCGCGCGAGTTGGGCAGCCTCGAGGCGATCGAGCACGCCTCCGAGGAGGAGATCACCGCGGTCGAAGGCGTCGGCGGTGTGATCGCGCAGAGCGTCAAGCGGTTCTTCGGCGTCGCACCGAACCGGCGCGTCGTCGACAAGCTGAAGCGAGCGGGCGTCAATCTCACCGGCCCCGCGCGCGAGGAGCACGAGGAGCGCGACACGACGCTCGCCGGCCTCACGTTCGTCCTCACCGGCGGGCTCGAAGGGTTCACACGCGAAGACGCCGAGGCTGCCATCACGTCGCGCGGCGGCAAGGTCACCTCGAGCGTGTCGAAGAAGACGAGCTACGTCGTGGTGGGCGAGAGCCCGGGGTCGAAGCTCGCCAAGGCCGAACAGCTCGGCACGACGATCCTCGACGAGGACGGCTTCCGGCGCCTCCTCGAGGAAGGACCGGCCTCGGAGTAGTGGAGGAGACGGCTCGTCATCCCGGACGGCCCGTGTGGAAGAGTGCCTGTCCGCCCATCGACAGGAGGTGTGCAGTGGCCGACAAGTCCGCGATCGGCAGCACCGACGAGCCGTTCGAGATGGTCGTCGACCGCAGCAAGATCCGCGAGTTCGCTCGCGCCACCAAGTCGCAGAACCCCGCGTACGTCGACGACCCGGAGCCGGTGTCGGAGCCGACGTTCCTGATGTCGTCGGCGTTCTGGGCCCCGGCCGGCAGCTCACTGTTCGCGAAGGTCGGCCTGGACCTCCGCCGCATCCTGCACGGCGGTCAGGAGTTCGTGTTCCACGGGCCACCGCCGGCAGCGGGCGCCAAGCTCACGGTCACACCCCGCATCGAGGACATCTACGAGAAGGAAGGAAAGCGCGGCGGCACCATGACGTTCGTCGTGACGGTGCAGGAGTTCCGCGACGAGAAGGGCAATCTGGTGGCCGAGTCGCGCTCCACCGTCATCGAGACCGGCCGCGCGCCGCAGAAGGAGGGCTGAGATGGCCGCGACGTGGGACGGCCTCGCAGAGGGCACGAAGGCGGAGTCGCGTTCCTTCGGCCCGCTCACGCGTACCGACTTCGTGCGCTACCAAGGTGCTTCGGGCGACTTCAACCCGATCCACCACGACGAGGAGTTCGCGAAGTCGGCCGGGTTCCCGACCGTGTTCTCGGTGGGGATGCTGCAGGCCGGCATCCTCGCGACGTTCGCGACCGACTGGCTCGGCGCCGAGAACGTGCGCCGTTTCGCGGTGCAGTTCCGCGAGCAGGTGTGGCCGGGAGACACGCTCGTGTGCTCGGGCGAGGTCGTGAAGCGGTACGAGGAAGACGGCGAACGCAAGGTAGACCTCGAGCTGTCGTGCGACCGCGAGGGCGGCGGCACCGCGATCCGCGGTTCCGCCACGTTCGTCGTCGCGTAGGCGCTCGCTCGGGCGGCCACCGCAGTGCGCGCGCAGGTCCTTCACGCGCCCGCGCCGATCTCGACGCGGCCGTTGCGGCTCGAGGAACGTCCCGAGCCCGAGCCCGGCCCCGACGAAGTGCGCGTGAGCGTCGTTGCCTGCGCGTGTTGTCGCACCGATCTGCACGTCACCGAGGGCGATCTCGAGCTTCCCCGTCTGCCTGTGGTGCCGGGGCACCAGGTGGTCGGCGTCGTCGACGTGCTCGGTGAGCGTTGTACGCGCTTGCATGTCGGCGAACGGGTCGGTGTGCCGTGGCTGCACCGCACCGACATGACGTGCGAATACTGCCGGCGCGGGCAGGAGAACCTCTGCCCGTCCGCGTCGTTCACCGGCTGGACCGTCGACGGCGGCTACGCAGACGCGGTCACCGTGCCGGAGGACTTTGCGGTCCGTCTCCCGGACGGGATGGACGACCTCGAGGTCGCGCCGCTTCTGTGCGCGGGGGTCATCGGATACCGCGCGCTGCGCCGCGCGGAGGTCGAACCGGGCGACCGTGTCGCACTGATGGGCTTCGGGGCATCGGCCCATCTCGCCATCCAGGTTCTCCACCACTGGGACTGCGACGTCGTGGTCATGACGCGCGGTGCGTCACATCAGGCGCTCGCGCGCGAGCTCGGGGCGGCTTGGGTCGGCGACGCAGCCGACCTGCCCCCGCAACCGTGCGACCGCGCGGTCGTGTTCGCGCCGGCCGGCGAGCTCGTGCCCGTCGCGTTGCAGGTGATCCGGCCGGGCGGCACGGTCAGCCTCGCCGGCATCCACATGTCGACGATCCCCGCGTTCGACTACTCGCTGTTGTGGCGCGAGCGCAGTCTCCGCTCCGTCGCGAACATGACGCGCCGCGACGCCGACGAGTTCATGGCCATCGCCGCCGCGGCGCAGGTGCGCACGTCGTTCGAGACGTTCGCGCTCGAGGACGCGAACGACGCGCTCGCCGCGGTCGCGGGCGACCGCGTCCGCGGCGCGGCCGTGCTCGCCATGTGAAGTGCGGACGAGCGGGAGGGCGCAGCGAGGGAGCCCTGTGATCGGTTGGGTCAGCCGGTGCGGAAGGACCAGCTGAAGGTGCTCGTTCCCTCGGCCCGGGTCTTGATCTGCGGCCAGTAGATCACCTCGGCGCTGTGGACGCCGGGCTCGAGGCGCTCGAAGACCTTGCCCTTCCCGGGCCGGAAGCTGACCTCGCCGAGCGGCACGACCCGGCTCACCTGGTTCTCGGGCAGTTCGACCCCGTCGACGACGAGCACCCCGATGAGGTCGGCACGCAGGTCGGCCGTGACGGTGTCCTGCACGCGTACCTGCGTCCCCGGCGCGGGCAGCACGGACACGACCTCACTCGGGAGGAGGCGGGTGCGGTTGCTGGTGTCGGCGGTGTGGCCGACGTACCACAGCAGGTTCGCCACGACCACCAGACCGGTCGCGACGATTGCGAACCGCCACGGATGCCGGATACGACGCGAACCGCCCGCGGGCGCGCCCGCACCGGGCCGGTCACCGTTCGCACGCCTGTTGCCGCCCGGGAAGCGGACGACCCCATCGGTCACGGGCGCGACCGTACCCGGAGACCGTGCACGCCTCCCGGTCGGGCATGCCACGGTGCCCGCGAGCAGGCCCGGTAGCGTGGACTGCCGTGCTCACGAGCGGCGCGAGCGACCTCGTCGGCCGGGTGCTCGCCGGTCGGTATCGCCTCCGGGCGCCGATCGGCGCGGGCGCGAGCGGACGGGTGTACGTCGCCGACGATGTCCGGCTCCGGCGCCGCGTCGCGGTGAAGGTGCTGCACGCGGCGCTCGCCGACGACACCGGGTTCCTTCGCCGATTCCGGGCCGAGGCTCAGCTCGCCGCGTCACTCCACCATCCGAACGTCATGGCGGTCTACGACTGGGGCGAGGACGACCTGCCGTTCATGGTGCTCGAGTTGCTCGAGGGCGGAAGCCTGCGCGGCATGCTGGACCGTGACCACCGGTTGACACCGGCCCAGGCCGCTCACGTCGGCCGCCAGGTCGCGTCCGCGCTCGACTACGCGCACGTGCGCGGGCTCGTCCATCGAGACATCAAGCCGGCGAACCTGCTGTTCGACGAGCACGGGATCGTCCGGGTCGCCGACTTCGGGCTCGCGCGCGCCCTGGCCGAGGCGAGCTGGACGGAACCGGCCGGGGCGCTGCTCGGCACCGCGCGGTACGCGTCGCCGGAGCAGGCGACGGGCACGCCGCTCGGCGCGCGCGCCGACCTCTACGCGCTCGCGCTGGTGATCGTCGAGGCGGTCACCGGCACCGTTCCGTTCACGGCTGACACACCGGTCGGTACGTTGATGGCCCGCACCCACGCCGCGATCAGCGCGCCCGCATCGCTCGGCCCGCTCGCAGCCGTGGTGGAGCGGGCCGGACAGGTCGACCCCGAAGACCGGTATCCGGACGCGGCGACGATGGCCTCCGCGCTCGCCGACGCAGCCGCGGCCCTCCCGCCGCCGGGCCCGCTCGTGCTCAGCGGCATCCACGAGGTGGGCGACGACCCGCACCCGACCCAGGTCGGAGTGGTGCGCCAGGAGCTGTTCGATCAGGACCAGTCGGACGACACCGCGCTGTTCGACCAGCGCCCGCCACGCCCCACACCGGCACGGTGGCCCGGCCTCGCGGCGATCATGCCCGCGTTCGTGGCCGGCCTCGTCGTCGTCGCGCTCGCGGTGGCAGGTATCGCGGTGGCGAACGCGGGCGACTCCGGCGGGCGGGTGGCAGTCCCGAACCTGCAGGGCCTGCAACGGCTCACCGCCGCGGACCGCGCCGCGCGCTCCGGTGTCGCGATCGACATCAGGACGACGTCGTCCGCCGAGCCGGCCGGCATCGTCGTCGGGCAGAGCCCGGCCGCGGGCTCGTGGGCGTCACGTGGGAGCGCGGTGACGCTCGTCGTCTCGTCGGGCCCCCGGCCGGTGCCGATCGCGCAGTACGGCGGCAAGGGCGCCGCGGAAGTGAAGTTGCTCCTCGCCGACGCGGGCTTTGTTGTCGGGCCCGACGTCGTCCAGCACGACGAGACCGTCGCGCCGAACGGTGTGATCGGCACCGACCCGGCGGCCGGCACGCCGGTCGCGCCGGGCTCGATCGTGAAGGTCGTGATCAGCGACGGGCCGGCGCCGCGCACGGTGCCGACGATCACCGGGCCGATCAGTTACGACGCGGCCGCGGCCGCGATCAGCGCCGTGCAGCTCAAACCCGTGCAGAGCACCGATTACAGCGACACCGTGCCTGTGGGTCAGTTCATCCGCACGTCTCCTCCGGGCGGTACGCCCGTGCCGCGCGACAGCACCGTGACGGTGATCTTCAGCAAGGGCCCCCAATTCATCACGGTGCCTGACGTGACGAATCAGCCAGTCGAGAACGGCGCCGGCCTGATCAACTCGCTGGGCCTCGTGGCCGACATCCAGGGCTTCCAGCCGGGGAAGAAGATCAAGGCCCAGAGCGTCCCACCCGGCACTCAGGTGCGCCTAAGCACCCACATCACGCTGACGCTCTAGGGACCGGCCGCGATTGATGGTGCTGGTGGGGCGACGCCTACCATGCGCGGTCCCCGCCGTTCCGGAAGTTGGAGGCTTTCATGGGCGCACTCGACGGGCGCATCGCGATCATCACCGGCGCCGGGCGAGGGCTCGGCCGTGAGCACGCGCTGCTCTTCGCACAGCAGGGTGCCAAGGTCGTGGTGAACGACCTCGGCGGCGACATCAACGGCACGGGCGAGGACCGTGCGCCGGCTCAGCAGGTCGTCGACGAGATCAAGGCCGCAGGCGGTGAGGCCGTCGCCAACGTGGACAACGTGGCCGACTTCGAGGGCGCCAAACGCCTGATCGACACCGCGGTCGAGACCTTCGGCGACGTGCACGTCCTCGTGAACAACGCCGGCATCCTGCGCGACCGCGTCCTCGTCAACATGACCGAGCAGGAGTGGGACGCGGTCATCCACGTCCACCTGAAGGGCCACTTCGCACCCACCCACCATGCGGCCGTCTACTGGCGGGAGCAGACGAAGGCCGGCAAGGACGTGAACGCGTCGCTGATCCACACCTCGTCGACGTCAGGTCTGATCGGGAACCCGGGCCAGGCCAACTACGGCGCCGCGAAGGCCGGCATCGCGGCGTTCAGCAAGATCTGCGCGATGGAGCTCGGCCGCTACGGCGTGCGTTCGAACGCGATCGCGCCGGCGGCGCGCACCCGGCTCACCCTGCAGACGCCCGGCCTCAGCGACGCGGTCAAGGAGCCGGAAGACGCCTCCGCGTTCGACGTGTGGGACCCCGCGAACGTTTCGCCGCTCGTCGCGTACCTCGCCACTGCGTCGTGCACGATCACCGGCGAGTGCTTCCTTGCACAAGGCGGCCTCGTCCAGTACTTCCAGCCGTGGACGCTCACGGAGAAGCTCGAGAAGCAGGAACGCTGGACGGTCGACGAGCTGGCGGAGCAGATGCCGAAGCTCATGGAGCAGGTCAAGAGGAAGTGACCGCAGACGCGCGCGGACACGCGCCGTCTTCGCGCGCGACGCTCTGCATTTGGTGAGGCGACATCGGGGTCATGGGGCGTTGACCACGCGCAGTAGCCGGAGCGTCGTCGGGCAGTCGCGTGGTACGTCGACCACGTTCTGCGCGCGCCATACGTCGCGCCCGTGCACAATGCCCGAATTGACGGAGTGTTGGGCGCCGAGGGCGTCGGGTAAATGGGTCGGGAGCACTATTGCCCGGCCACAGAGCGTGCCATACGTTCTCCACGAAGCGTGACAGTTCCGCACCATCTGGCGACGGAGTGCGGCAGCCGGTCGGCTGGGTGCCCGCAGAGCAAGGTCGGACTCGCCGTTCTGGGGACGGCTGGGCAGGCAGGTGAGGGTCTATGCGACGAGTTCCGCACGGAGGCAGCGTTCGACCGGGGGCGAACCGGCCGGGCAACGGCTATGGCCGGTTGCCGCGGCGTTGCCCCGGCCCGCTGATGTCGGTGCCGCAGTCGGAGATCCCCGAGCCGGCGTGGTTCCTGGACCCGCCGCCCGTGGTGGTGCTCACCGAGGCCGACGTCGAGACCTACCTCCGGCCCCGACCGCGGGCCTGATCGCCCGCACGGCGCCGCCGCGAGAGGAGCCCTCCGCTCCTACTCGGTGACGTCGAGGATGGCCTGCTGGAGGTCCGGGTTGCCGGCCGGGCCGCCGCCCTGAGCCGCGCCGGCCATCAGCTTCGCCATGTCGCCCTGCACCCGGACCTTCCCGGCCATGAACGCCTGCATGCCGGCTTGCGGGTTCCCCGACGCGAACACGTCCTTCGCGGTCGCGTAATCGGTGGTGAGCGTCACATCGGCGCCTTCGAGGAGCCCCGGACCGAAGAGCGCCTTGCCACCCTCGGCGCCCATGTGGAACTGACGGTCGGCGTCGAAGGGCGTCTCCGTGACGACGAGGTTCATCTTCATGTTCTGATGCGCGGGCGCCTCGTTGCCGTGCTGCTCGATGAGCGCCGCCACTTCCTTGAACCAGCCGTCGGACAGGAACGGTTGCTTGCCGGCCACGTGGTCCTCCTTGCTCGCTTCGTGGGGAGACCCGAGACGGCGGGACTGTACTGGACGTTGCTTTCCCAGCGCGTCGAGCGCGCATTCGAAAACGCCACGTCTACGCTGAGCCCGTGCCGGCGACCACGCGGGACGAGCGCATCGCGAGCCGCGAGCGGAACCCGAAGTGGCGCAACCCGCCCCTGCGCATCGAGATGGCGGAGTGCATCAACTGCGACGCGTGCCTTCGCCACTGCCCGCCGCAATTCGGCGCCATCTTCAACCACGGTATCGACGTGATCATCGTGCCCGAGCTGTGCAGCGGCTGCGACAAGTGCCTCCCGGCGTGCCCCGTGTCGTGCATCTATCCCGACCCCGAATGGAAGGCCGCGCCCGAGGACTGGTGGGAGGAGCCGGCGTCGCCCGGCGACCCCTACAGCTGAACGCCGGCGGAATCCCCGGCGGACCGTCGCGCACCCGTCTCTAGACTCGACCCGATGACCCGGATCACCCGCACCGATGTCGAGCACGTCGCCCGACTCGCCCGGCTCGCGCTCACCGACGACGAGATCGAACGCTTCACGGGCCAGCTCGAGGTGATCCTCGAGCACGCGGCCGACGTCTCGTCGCTCGACACCGAGGGCGTCCCGCCCACCGCGCATCCGCTGCCGCTCCTGAACGTGCTGCGGCCCGACACCGCGCGCCCGGGCCTGCCCCGTGAGGAAGTCCTGGCGATGGCGCCCGAAGCGGAGGACGGTCGCTTCCGGGTGCCGCGCATTCTCGGCGAGGCGCCGTGAGCGCGCTCGACGTCGCGGCCGCGGTGCGGTCGGGGTCGCGTTCGGCGCGCGACGTCGTGGAAGAGCATCTCGACGCCATCGCCGCCCGCGAACCCGAGATCCACGCGTTCAACCTGGTTCTCGCGGACGAGGCTCGGGCCGCGGCAGACGCGGTCGACGCCGCCGTCGCGGCCGGCCGCGATCCCGGCCCGCTCGCGGGGGTGCCGGTCGCGCTCAAGGACAACCTCTGCACACGCGGCATCCCCACCACCTGCTCGTCGCGCATTCTCGACGGCTGGCGTCCGCCGTACGACGCGACGGTCGTCGAACGTGTCGTGGCCGCCGGCGGGATCCCGATCGGCAAGACGAACCTCGACGAGTTCGCGATGGGCAGCTCCACCGAGAACTCCGCCTTCGGGCCGACCCGGAATCCGCTCGACACGTCCCGCGTCCCCGGCGGCTCGAGTGGCGGATCGGCCGCGGCGGTCGCCGCGGGCTTTGCACCGGTGGGGCTCGGCTCCGACACGGGCGGGTCGATCCGTCAGCCCGCCGCGCTCTGCGGGGTGGTCGGGGTGAAGCCGACGTACGGACGGGTCTCGCGGTACGGCCTCATCGCGTTCGCCTCGAGCCTCGACCAGATCGGTCCGTTCGCGTGCACCGTCGCCGACGCGGCCCTGCTGCTCGAGACGATCTGGGGCCACGATCCCGCCGACAGCACGTCCATTCCCACCGCCGCGGGCTCGGTGCTTCCCGATCTCGAAACGGGTGTCGAAGGGTTGCGGATCGGCGTCGTGGAGGAGCTCACCGACGCGCAGGGCGTCGACGCCGAGGTCGTCGCCGCGGTCGAACGTGCTGCAGGCGCACTCGAACAGGCCGGTGCGAAGGTCGAGCGCGTGTCGGTGCCGAGTGCGGTGTACGGGCTCTCGGCCTACTACTTGATCGCGCCGGCCGAGGCGTCGTCGAACCTGGCTCGGTACGACGGCGTTCGCTACGGCTTGCGCGTCGATGCCGCAGACGTCACCACGATGATGGCCCGCACGCGCGATGCGGGGTTCGGCGCCGAAGTGAAACGCCGCATCATGCTGGGCACGTACGCCCTGTCGGCCGGCTACTACGACGCGTACTACGGCCAGGCCCAGAAGGTGCGCACGCTGATCATCCGCGACTTCGCGCGGGCATACGAGCGATTCGACGCGCTGATCGGGCCGACCGCGCCAACTACCGCGTTCCCGTTGGGAGCGAAGACCGACAATCCGCTCCTGATGTATCTCAACGACGTGTGCACCATCCCGTCGAACCTCGCGGGCCATCCGGCGATGTCGGTGCCGTTCGGCGAAGGAGCCGACGGGCTGCCCATCGGCGTGCAGGTGCTCACGGACGCGCTCGCCGAGCCCTTGATGTTCCGCGTCGCACGCGCGATCGAGATCGCGGCGGAGCGGTAGCTCAGTGCGAGGTTGTTCGCAGGTCGCCGAAGAAGTAGGTGAGCGCGCGGTTCAGCACGCCGGCGGCCTCCCACTGGAGGAAGTGACCGGCTCCGGGCACATGGAACGGCCCGATGCACTCCGTGAACGCGACGGCGCACTGGTCGGGGAACGAGCGCGGCACGACGTGGTCGTCGGGCCCGTAGAGCACGAGCGTCGGCACGGGGCTCTGCTCGAACACCCGCGGCACGTCGGCCATCGGCTTGCGACCGGTCGACCCCTCGTAGACGCCCCAGCTCGCGCGCAGCTTGTCCGCGTCGGCGTACGGCTCGGTCATGAACGCGATGTCGTCGTCGGTGAACGAGCCCGGCGACGCCCACAACCGGTGTCCGTACATGTCGGCTACGTAGGCCCGGCGACGCTGCGGCGTGTCGAGCTCGGCGAGGAGTGCGTCGGCGTCGGAGGCCTGGCGCCGGAAGTAGTCCGCCGTCGGTCGCGTCTCTCGGGGCGGGTCCTCGGGCGGGATCCCCGCCTTCGCGTACAGCTCGTGCAGCGGTGGCGCCAGCGTGTTGAAGATGCACTGTCGCTCGACGGTGCCCGGGTAGCGCAGCGAGTGGTCGTACAGAACGACACCGCCGACGTCGCCGCCGACCACTCCGTATCGGTCGTGGCCGAGCACGGCGTGCATGAGCGCGTGAAGATCGAGCGAGAACGCGGCGATGTCGTACATCCCGTCGGGCGCGAGGTCGGAGTCGCCGTGGCCGCGCAGATCCGGCGCCACGACCTCGAACCCCGCGCCGGCGAGCGGCCCGATGTTGCGCCACCAGATCCGCTTCGTCTCGGGGTAGCCGTGGATCAGCAGCAGGGGATAGCCGCCGGCGCCCTCGTGCACGAATGCGAGCTGCATCCCGTCGCGCACGGGCTCGCGTCGCACGTTGTAGGCATCGGGGTCGAGCGGCGCGGGCACGGGTACCGCGGTGTTGTGCGTCATCGAGAGGGAGTCTGACATGCAGGCCGCCGACTACGAGCCCGTCATCGGCCTCGAGGTGCACGTGGAGCTGGCGACCGCCACGAAGCTGTTCTGCGCGTGTGTCAACGAGTTCGGTGCCGAGCCGAACACGAACGTGTGCCCGGTGTGCCTGGGCCTGCCGGGATCGCTTCCCGTCTTGAACGAACAGGTGGTCGAGTACGCGCTGCGGCTCGGGGCGGCGCTCCACTTCGACGTGCCCGAGCAGTCGATCTTCCACCGCAAGAACTACTTCTATCCCGACATGCCGAAGGACTTTCAGATCACGCAATACGACGAGCCGATCTGTGTGAACGGGTGGATCGGTGTCGACGGGGCGCGCATCGGCATCCAACGAGCGCACATGGAGGAAGACACCGGCAAGACCGTTCACGTCGGCGGCGGGGGTCGAATCCACGAAGCCGAGTACTCGCTGGTCGACTACAACCGCGCCGGCGTGCCGCTCATGGAGATCGTCAGCGAGCCGCAGATCACGAGCGCCGCGCAGGCGCGCGCGTACGTCGCCGAGTTACGCGCGGTGCTGGAGACCATCGGCGTGTCCGACGTGAAGATGGAAGAGGGCTCCATGCGCGTCGACGCGAACGTGTCGGTACGCCGCGCCGGCTCGTCGGAGCTCGGTACGCGAGCCGAGATCAAGAACATGAACTCGCTCCGATCGCTCGGACGTGCGGTCGAGTACGAGATCGAACGGCAGATCGCGCTGCTCGACGCCGGTGATCGCGTGGTGCAGGAGACGCGTCACTGGAACGAGGACGACGGCCGAACGCACTCGATGCGCTCCAAGGAGGAGGCGTTCGACTACCGCTACTTCCCCGAGCCCGACCTCGTACCCGTCGCGCCCGACGCCGAGATGCGCGATCGGGCGCGGTCGTCGGTGCCGGAGCTGCCGGCCGCGCGACGTGAGCGCCTCGTGCGCGACTGGCGCATCAGCGAGCACGACGCGCGCGTGCTGATGGAAGTGCCGGGGCTCACGCACTACGCCGAGGCCGCGGTCGCGGCGGGTGGCGATGCCGTCGAGGTCACGAAATGGAGCACGGGCGAGGTGCTCGGATACCTCAACGAGACCGGCCTGTCGCCGGAGGTGCTGCCGCTCGCGCCGGATGGGCTCGCCGAGCTCGTGCGTCTCGTGGCCGACGGCACGCTGTCGCGCGGCATGGCGAAGGACGTGCTCGCGGTGTGCCTGCGCGAGCCGAAGCGTCCGCGTGAGGTTGTCGCCGAACAGGGCCTGGCCCAGGTCAGCGACGAGTCCGAGCTGGCGCGGGTCGTTGACGAGGTGCTCGCCGCCAACGCGACCACCGTCGATGAATGGCGCAAGGGTGACGAGAAGGCGCGGGGCAAGAAGCGCGGGTTCCTGTTCGGTCAGGTGAACCGGGCGTTGAGTGGCAAGGGCAACCCCGCGGTGCTCAACCGCCTGATCGACGAGCGGCTCTCTTCGACCTCGTGACCCGGTCGCTGTCACACCCCCACGGTTTCATTGAACCGTGGGCAGCGGAGACCGCAACGAGAGCTTCAACGACCGACCGGACGTGCGCATTGCCGACGTCGCGTCGCGCCAACACGGTCTGATCACGGCCGCGCAGTCGACCGCGTTGGGCCTGAGCCGCTGGGCGTCCCGTCGTCGAGCCTCGGCGAGCCGGTGGGAGTCGGTACTGCCGGGCGTGTACCGAATCGCAGGCGCACCGGTGACCGGGCGCCAGGCCGCCTTGGCTGCGGTGCTCTGGGCCGGTGACGGCGCGGTTGTCTCGCACCGAAGTGCCGCCGTCCTCTGGGGACTCGACGGCGTGGAGACGAGCCGCGTCGAGATCGCGGTGCCGTATGGCCGCGCGCCACGTCATCCATACGTGACCGTGCATCGGAGCAAGGCCCTTCACGGCGTCGATCGTGACCTCATCGACAACATCCCCGTGACGAGCGTGGCGCGTACCGTCATCGACATCGCGGGTGTGCTGGAGGGCGAGGCGCTCGAGCGGGCGATGGAGGATGCATTCCACCGCGGCCTCTGCAAGCCCACATTCCTCCGTTGGCGGCTGAACGAGCTCGGTGGCGCGGGCCGCCCGGGCGCCGCGCGTCTCCGGCGGCTGCTCGACGAACGGGGCCGCGACGGCGCGCTGGAGTCGGTGCTCGAGGTGAAGGTGTGGCGGCTGATCACCGGCAGCGACCTGCCGCGGCCCGTTCGGCAACATCCCGTTCGGGCCGAGGGCCAGCTGTACCGGCTCGACTTCGCGTGGCCGGTGGGCCGCGTCGCGGTGGAGTGCGACGGGTTCGAGTCACACGGCCGTCGCACGGCGTTCGAGCGGGATCGGTCGCGTTCCGCCGCGCTCGCTGCCGCGGGGTGGCGTCTCGTTCCCGTGACATGGGGCGACGTGACCGCCGATCCGTCGCGAGTGGTGGCCCGGCTGCGCGCCGCGCTCGACAACCGCTTCATTGAACCTTCGGTTGCGTCTTCCGCACCGAGAGCTTCAATGAAGCGGGCTGACGGCCGCGGCGGGTCAGGCGGGGGCCAGGGTCAGGGCGACGACGGGAGCGAGGCCGCGGCGAGCTGTTTCCCATGACTCGCCGGCGTCCTCCGACACGAAGACGTCTCCTTCCCGGTCGCCGAACGCGCTCAGCCCGCCCATCGCGTTGCCCACGAGGCTGAACGTGTCGATGTTGCCCGTGAGCCATTCGGGCAGACCGGCGCGGCAGCGTTCGAATCGGGCGTCGGCCGGCGAATCGATTCCGCGCCGGTAGATCGCGGAACTCCTGCCCGCCGGCCCGGTGGACGCCGACACCAACACCATGTCGCCCGCGAACGCCACTGCCCGGCAGTACGTCGCGTGGAGGCCGGTGTCGACGATTTCCCACGTGGCGCCGTCGTCGGTGCTGCGGCACAACCCGACCGCCGCAGCTGCGACGACGAGACCACTTCGTGTCGGATGGGCGAGCACCTGGTGCACATCGCAATGAAGGTCGATCGTCGGCTTCCACGTCTCGCCGTCGTCGGTGGAACGCAGGATCCCGCCGACATGGACGTTGACGAGCAACGTGCCGTCCACCGAGACGGTCATCGAGCGCACGTCGGCCGGGCCGCCCCACGGGGTGTACCAGTCGTCACGCGCCGGCGCGGCCTCGAACCCGTCGACCGACTCGGCGCGCTCGTCGCGCACGCGAACGAGGTGCGCGCCGGCGGTGCCGACGAACAGATCGTCGCCGTCCGACTCCACGCACAACGCGTCATCGACCGTCGCCACCTCGCGCCAGGACGCGCCGTCGCTCACCATCACCTCGGCGCCGTCGACGAGCGCCGCGACGCCGGTGTCTCGTGACGCGAACGGTCCGACACGACGACCGGGGAGCGTCTCCTTCCCGTCGAGGTCGCGGGCCCCGTCCGCAGTGCCGATCAACAATGTGGAGGTCGCCATACCGAACCTAACCCGCGGTCGGGGCGCGGATGTTCCTGCGCGGCCGTCACCGTTCCCCCAAGAAGCGCTCCTGCGCCGAAATCGACCGGAGGGCCGCCACGGCGAGCCGTCTACGCTTCCACGTATGAGCGACATGAGACCCCGCAGCCACGAGGTCACCGACGGAATGGAGCGGGCGCCGGCCCGCGCCATGCTCCGCGCGATCGGGATGACGGACGACGACTGGGACAAGCCGCAGGTCGGCGTCGCGTCGAGCTGGAACGAGGTCACGCCGTGCAACCTTCCACTCGACCGCCTCGCGAAGCGGTCCAAGGAAGGCGTGCGGGCCGCCGGCGGCTTCCCCATCGAGTTCGTCACCATCGCCGTGAGCGACGGCATCTCGATGGGACACGAGGGGATGCGGGCGTCGCTCGTGAGCCGCGAGATCATCGCCGACTCGGTCGAATGCGTCATGCACGCCGAACGCCTCGACGGGCTCGTGACGTTCGCCGGCTGCGACAAGAGCCTCCCCGGGATGCTGATGGCCGCGGCGCGCCTCAATCTTCCGTCGGTGTTCCTCTACGGCGGCTCGATCCTTCCCGGCCGTTGGAAGGACCAGGCTCTCGACATCGTGAGCGTGTTCGAGGCGGTCGGTGCGTGTGCGGCCGGCACGCTCGCCGAGAGCGAGCTCGGCGAGATCGAGATGCGAGCGTGCCCCACGGAAGGCAGCTGTGCCGGCATGTTCACCGCCAACACGATGGCGTCGATCGGTGAGGCGCTCGGCATGTCGCTGCCGGGCAGTGCGAGCGCACCGGCGGTCGATCGTCGTCGCGACGAGTTCGCGTACGAGAGCGGGCGAGCGGTGGTGCGGCTGCTGGAGCTCGGAATCCGGCCCCGCAACATCATGACGAAGGAGGCGTTCGAGAACGCGATCGCGGTCACGATGGCGCTGGGCGGCTCGACCAACGCGGTGCTGCACCTTCTCGCCATCGCGAACGAGGCCCACGTCGAGCTCGACCTCGACGACTTCAACCGGATCGGAGCGCGCGTCCCGCACATCGCCGACACGAAGCCGCACGGCAGGTACCACATGGTCGACATCGACCGTATCGGTGGTGTCCCGGTCGTCATGCGCGAGCTGCTCGAGGCCGGGCTGTTGCACGGTGACGCGCTCACCGTCACGGGGAAGACAGTGGCGGACAACCTGGCGGCACTCGAGCCGCCCAAGCCCGACGGTGACGTGGTGCACCCGCTGTCACAACCGATCCACCGACAAGGCGGCATTGCGATCCTCACCGGCTCGCTCGCACCCAAGGGGGCGGTGGTCAAGGTCGCCGGCATCGACAACCCTCGCTTCGACGGCACGGCGCGAGTGTTCGACGGGGAGGACGCGGCGATGGAGGCCATTCTCGCCGGCCGCATCCAACCGGGCGATGTCGTCGTGATCCGCTACGAAGGGCCGAAGGGCGGCCCCGGCATGCGCGAGATGCTTGCGGTGACGGGCGCGATGAAGGGCGCGGGTCGTGGTGCCGACGCGGCCCTCGTCACCGACGGGCGGTTCTCGGGCGGCACGCACGGTTACTGCGTCGGTCACGTCGCGCCCGAGGCCGTCGACGGCGGCCCGATCGCGTTCGTGGCCGACGGCGACCGCATCGTGATCGACGCCCAGGCGCACACCATCGAGCTGCTGGTCGACGAGGCGGAGCTCGCACGGCGGCGCGAGGGCTGGAAACCCATCGAGGCGCGGTATACGAGCGGGTTCCTGGCGAAGTACGCACGGCTCGCGCAGGGCGCCGAGAAGGGCGCGATCACGAACGTCTGACGGTGCCCGAGATCCTCGAGGTCGAGTCCGCACGAAAGCTGATCGAGGAGTGCGCGCTCGACCGTGTGGTCGCGACGGTGGTCGCCGACGACGCGTGGTACCTCAAGCGCGGCCTCACCGCGTCCGCGCTCGAAGCTTCACTGCCCGGTCGACGATTCCGCGCGGCCCGCCGTCGCGGCAAGCTGCTCCTCGTCGACACGGGCCCGACGGCGCGGTCTCGAGTGCCGGGCCCCGTGCTCGGCATGCATCTCGGCATGAGCGGCCGCGTCGTCATCGACGGGAACGAAGCAGGCGATCCGTTGCTCTACACGAGCAACGCCGATCGGCACGACTGGTACCGCTTCCGCGTGGTGTTCGCCGACGGCGGTTCGCTCGCCCTGCGCGATCCCCGGCGTCTCGGCGCGGTGGAGCTCGATCCCGACGAGGATCGTCTCGGAGTCGACGCGCTCGAGCTCACGAGAGCGGACCTCGATCGCGTGCTCGCGCACAGCCGCGCGCCGCTCAAGGCCGTGCTGATGGATCAGGCCCGCATCGCCGGCCTCGGCAACTTGCTGGTCGACGAGGCGCTCTGGCGCGCCGGCCTCGACCCCGCCCGCCCGGCCGGGTCGCTCGACGCCCGCGAGCGGGCCGCGCTCTTCCGCGCCATACGCGCCACGCTGCGCATCCTCGGGCGTCGCGGCGGGTCGCACACCGGTGGCCTCATGCCGAGCCGGACGCCCGGCGGCGTGTGCCCCCGCGACGGCGCGCCGCTCCTGCGGCGCGCGGTGGGCGGCCGCACGACGTACTCGTGCCCGATGCACCAGCACTGAGTCATCTGGTCGCGCTCGCAAGCTCGCCGCTCGCCTGCCAACGGCGCGACACGGCGGCGGGGAGACCCCGCCGCCTGGGACGCGACGCCATCTGCCCGGTTGATATTGGGGTTCAGCACCGCCTCATCCCGCTCTCACCAATCGCGTGGTCAGCTTGCTGCGTGCGAGCCAGGCGCGCGGACGACTGCCGCGGCCGACCGCCGGCCAGGGCGGCCCGCTGAAGGTGGAGGCGCAGGTCCCCGCTCGCGGCGGTGCGCCGACGGCATCGCCGTACGATGCGCCCGTGCGGGTGCTTGTCGTGGAGGACGAGACGAAGATGGCGGCGCTGATCCGCCGGGCTCTGGAGCGGGAGGGCTACGCCGTCGATCTCGCCGGCACGGGGCAGGACGGCCTGTGGATGGCCACCGAGAACCGCTACGACGCCATGGTCCTCGACGTCATGATCCCGCCTCCGAACGGGTTCGAGGTCTGCCGGGAGCTCCGTGACCGCGGACAGTGGGCACCGATCCTCCTCCTCACCGCCCGTGACTCCGTGAGCGACCGCGTCGCCGGGCTCGACGCGGGCGCCGACGACTACCTCGCCAAGCCCTTCTCGTTCGCCGAGCTCTACGCCCGGCTGCGGGCGCTCACGCGGCGTGGCGCGCGGGAGCGCCCGTCGGTGCTCGAGGTCGGCGACCTCCGCCTCGACCCCGCCGCGCACTCGGTGCACCGGCGCGGCGAGGTGGTCGATCTGAGCCCGAAGGAGTTCTCCCTCCTCGAGCTGTTCATGCGCCACCCTGGTGAGGTGCTGTCGCGGACGCAGATCCTCGATCACGTGTGGGACTTCGCGTACGACGGCACGTCCAACGTCGTCGACGTGTACGTCCGCTACCTGCGCGAGAAGATCGACCGGCCGTTCGGCTGCTCGTCGATCGAGACGGTCCGGGGCGTGGGCTACCGGTTGCGCGAGCCGTCGCCCGGTGCGGTCGTCGACAAGCCGGGGGACCACGGCGCGAAGACGTGAGCACGTGAGCGCCGTGAGCCACGAGCAGCCCAGGCGCCGGCGCGTGGGCTTGCCGCGCACGCTGCGTGCCCGGCTCGCGTTGTTGTTCGCCGGGGCCACGCTCGTGTTGTGCGGCCTCGTCGGCCTCGTCGTCGTCTCGCAGTTCCGGAGCCAGCTGCGGGCTTCGCTCGACGACGGCTTGTCGAACCGGTTCACGCAGCTCGACGCGCAGCTGCCTTCCACTCAGGCCGGCGCGAGCCTCACGCCGTTGCTGCCCGACACCGAATCGTTCGCGCAGGTCGTGCTCCCCGACGGCACCGTGCTCGCCGCGGCCCCGCGCGCGCTCTACCGCCGTTCTGTGCTGCAGGGAGCGGACCTCGCGCAGGCGCTCCGGGCGAAGCACACGTTCGTGCGGCCGGCGCGCCCGAAGACGTCGAACGCACGGCTGCTCGCCGGCCCGAGTGACCTGGCCGGCCAGCGGGTCGTCATCATCGTCGGCACGTCGCTCGACGACACGATCCAGGCCGAGAACCGTCTCGACCTCGCGCTCGCGATCGGGTTGCCGTTGCTCGCTCTCGCGGTGTCGCTCGGTGGATGGTTCCTAGCCGGAGGTGCGCTCGAACCGGTGCGTTCGATGATCGAGGAGGCCGACACGATCTCGGCGGCACAGTTTGCCGCGGGAGCCGGGTCGGGTCCCGGTCGGCGCCTGTCGGTGCCGCGCGGCGGCGACGAGATCGCCGAGCTCGCGCGGCGGCTCAACGCGCTCCTTGCCCGGATAGAAGACGCCGTCGGCCACGAGCGCGCGTTCCTCGATGACGCCAGCCACGAGTTGCGCACCCCGATCTCGATCGCCCGCGGTGAGGCGGAGCTGGCGCGGATGAGCGTTCCCGACGGCAGCGAGGCTGCCGTTGCGCTCGACTCGCTACTCGACGAGGTGGAACGGCTCGACCATCTCGCACGCAATCTTCTCGTGCTCGCGCGCAGTCGCAGCGCGCAACCGGCGTCGTGGCCCGAAGTCGACCTCGCCGACGTCGCGCAGCGAGCGGTCGACGGGCTCCAGCGCGCCGGTGCTGTCGCCGGCGTGTCGGTGCGCCTGGACGGTCAGGCCACGGTTCGGGGTGACGCGTCCGGTCTCGAGCGCGCGATCAGCAACCTCGTCGAGAACGCGCTCCGGGTCGCCCGGACGCGCGTCGACGTCCACATCGGGACCGACCCGACGTCGGCGACGATCGAGGTGTCCGACGACGGCCCTGGGTTCCCTCCGCTGCTCCTCGAGCGGGCGTTCGAGCGTTTCACGCACATCGAGTTGCCCGACGGTCCCTCCACGGCCGAGCGCGGCGAGGGGAATGCCGCCGCCCCGGCTTCGCTGCGCCCCGTGGCCACGGCCGATGCCGGGTTGGCTTCCGGCCCACGGCGGGCGCGCGCGGGGGCCGGGTTGGGGCTGGCGATCGTCGCCGCGATCGCGGCCGCGCACGGTGGCAGCGCGGAGGCCTGCAACTCCGGTACGGGTGCGACGGTGCGGCTCGTGCTGCCGCGGCATCCTTCCTGACCTGCCCCGATGCAATGTCCCGCACGCCGGGCCATCTCGCGCGCTTGAGAGCCGCGGTGGCGGGGCACACCTCACATTCGCGCCGAAGTTTTCCGGAACCTTCCGGCAACCTGCGGCAACATGGTGTTCATGTTGCTCTCATGGCAGCCGATGCACCATGAAACGCGCGGCGGGAGACCCGGCTTCGTGCCGGGCCAGTGAGGTGAAGCAGCGATCATGACGCTCGCGACAGACGTTCGCGCGCAACGAAGCGACGACGGTCGGCGCCGGCGACTGCCTTCGCTCGCGCTCCGTCCCGGCACCGAGGCGCGGCTGCTCGGCTTCCTCGTCGCGCTGACCGGTCTCGTGAACCTCGTTTCCGCGTTGACGCCGAACCTGCGCGGCCGGATGCGATGGCTCCACGAAGGTCTCACACCTGGCGTCGTCGGATACGCACATGGCGCGACCGCGATCGTCGGGATCGGACTGCTCCTCTTGGGCCGAGGTCTCGCCCACCGCCGACGCCTCGCGTACCTCGCGGCCCTCGTGCTCCTCGGCGTGTCGGCGATCGCCCACATCCTGAAGGGCCTCGACATCGAGGAGACCGTGGTCGTCCTCGTCGTCGCCGCCCTGTTGTGGCGGGCGCGCTGGCTGTTCGACGCGCCGGTGCCGCACACCCGCTGGCGCGCGCTCGCGCGCGTGATCCCCGTCCTGCTGCTGCTCGACTTCGCCTACGGGCTCGTCGGGTTGGCGATCCGGCATGGTGAGATGCACCCCAACCTCACGCTGGTGCGCGCCCTCGAGGAAGTCGGAGCGCGACTGGTCGGGCTCACGGGCCCGTTGCACATCGAGGGCGGGTTCGGCCACTGGTTCCCCGCGACCATCACGATCGTCGGCGGCCTGAGCCTCGGTGCCGTCGTGCTCGTCGCGCTCGCACCCGTCGCGGAGCGTGCGGTCGCCGCGCACGCCGACCGCGAGCGGATTCGCCATCTTGTCGAGCGCATCGACGGCGACACGCTCGACCCGTTCGCCCTGCGTCACGACAAGCACTACGTGTTCTCGACGGACGAGCGGGCCGCGGTCGCGTACCGGTACGTGAACGGCGTCGGCCTGGCCTCGGGGGACCCTGTCGGCGCGGAAGAGTCGTACGCCGACGCGTTCCAACAGTTCCTCGCGCTCTGCCACAGGCGCGGCTGGCGCCCGGCCGTCATCGGCGCCCGCGGCGACCGGCTCGGCCTGTACGAGCAGTGGGGGATGCGTGCGCACTACCTGGGCGACGAGGCCGTGATCGACGTCGCCGACTTCACGCTCGACGGGCGCGCGATGCGTCCCGTACGTCAGGCGGCCAACCGCACGAAGAACTTCGGCCTCACCACCGAGATCCACAGGGAAGGCGAGCTCGAGCCGACGCTGCGCCGGGCGCTCATCGGGATCGCCGAGCGTCACCGCGCGGGCGCGCCGGAGCGGGGCTTCTCCATGGCCCTCGACGAGCTGCTCTCCGGCCGTGACCGCGACTGCGTCGTCGTCGTGTGCCGCGACGCGAGCGGCGCTCCGATCGCATTCCAGCGGTACGTGCCGTGCCGAGCAGGGCGCGGCCTGTCGCTCGACGCGATGCGCCGGGACGCCGTCGGACCGAACGGCGTCAATGAACGCATGATCGTCGACATGGTCGAGTGGGCGCGCGCCCACGACGTCGAAGAGGTGTCGCTCAACTTCGCCGCGTTCAAGGGCATCATCGAGGAGGGCGCGTCGCTCTCGCGTGTGCAGGCGGCCGAGGCATGGGTCATCAAGCGTCTCAACCCGTACTTCCAGATCGAATCGTTGTTGAACTTCAACGCGAAGTTCCGCCCACGGTGGGTGCCGCGGTTCCTCGTGTACCGCTCGCCCGGCGACCTCGCCGCGGTGGGTATCGCCGCGCTCAGCGCGGAGGCGTTCCTCCCGTTCGATCGCAACCGGACCGATGAGTGTCCGTCGTGCGACGACGAGGGCAGGAGCGACGGCATCGACGAACGCGGTGCTGTCAATGCAGCGGAGGCTGCTCATGTGCAGTAGGACCGGCAATACCCGGCAGGGACCCGCGCCCGACGGCGCGGCGTAGTACGTCCGGCAGGCGTCGTCATGCTCCTGTCCGACTGGTTCTACGGTCTGCTCATCGCGCTGAGCGCGCTGCCGCTCGCGGCGTGGGCCGGGCTCGAGATCCTCAGGTTCCGGCGCCGCCGGCGCGGGCAGGCGGTGCTCGAGGGCTGGCGTGCGATGCTGCTGCGCGGGTGGGCCGTCGTCACCGTGCTGTTGTTCGCGGTGCTGACCGTCGCCGTCGGGCTCAACCGCCGGTTCCAGTACATCCCCTCGTTCACCGCGCTCGCCGGCGACGTGTCACCCGACCTCGTGACCAGGCCCGGCCCGCCGGGTGCGGAGACCGCGAAGGCGGTCGGCGCGCACGGCAACTCGAAGCGGGGTCTGCGCCAGGGTGGCGCGTCGCGGGAAACGCCGCCGTTGCCGGCACACGGCGTGGTCGTGAAGATCCGAATCGGCGGACCGGTGTCGGGCGTCGCCGCGCGCGACTCGTACGTGTACCTGCCACCCCAGTACTACGACGCGAACCATCCCGACGAACGGTTCCCCGTGTTGTACCTCCTGCACGGCTCGCCGGGCATCGCGGTCGACTGGCTGCGCGGGGGGCGGGTCGACGTCGCCATGGACGAGCTGCTGCGGTCGCACGCGATCCAACCGTTCATCGTCGTGCTTCCCGACGTGAACGGCGGCTACGGGCGCGACACCGAATGCCAGGACATCCCGGGCGGCCCGTACGTCCAGACGTATCTCACGACCGACGTGCCGAGCTACGTCGACGCTCACTTCCGAACCATCGCCACCCGCAACGCGCGCGTGATCGGCGGACTGTCGAGCGGCGGCTACTGCGGCCTCAACCTGTCGTTGCGTCACCCCGATGTGTTCTCGGGCGCGGTGTTGCACTCCGGGTTCCTGTCGCCGGCACGAAACCGCTACACGGGCAATCTGTTCGGACACGACCCCGCGCTGCTCTCGAGCAACTCGCCGAGCTACTACTTGCCGACGATCCAGATCACGCGCCCGTACGCGGTGTACTTCGACGTCGGCAAGACCGAGACCGCGTCGTTGGCCCAGAGCAAGCTCGGGGCGGAGATGCTGCAGCGACTTGGTGTTCCGGTGACGCTGCGCATCGACCAGAACGCGCGCCACAACTTCGCGTCGTGGCACCACGACCTCGCGTACTCGCTCCCGTGGGTCTCCCAGTGGTTCGACACCACCCACGCCGGCTCCCAGACGACGGCGTGATTGCCTGCCAGGCTCGTTCTCTGGCATACTTCTGAGCTCATGACGCCGCGCCCCACTCTCGTACTGGTACTCATGTAGCGCACCGGCGTCTCCACGCGTCCGTGCGCATGCCCCTCGCCCCGGCGGGGGGTTTTTCATGTTCCGGCGCCGCACCTGGCGCCCTGTCCCCGCCGCACCCCCACACCGAGAGGGCCACATGAAGCTGACCGGAGCCCAAGCCCTGATCAAGAGCCTCGAGATGGAGAACGTCGAGGTCATGTTCGGCCTGCCGGGCGGGGCGATCCTGCCCGTGTACGACCCGCTCATCGACTCGTCGATCCGTCATGTCCTCGTGCGTCACGAGCAGGGCGCCGGTCACATGGCCGAGGGGTACGCGCACGCGACCGGCCGCCCCGGTGTCGCGATGGTGACGAGCGGGCCGGCCGCCACCAACATCGTCACACCGCTGTGCGACGCCTACATGGACTCGGTCCCGATCGTCGTGATCACCGGCCAGGTGGCCTACAGCTCGATCGGCACGGACGCGTTCCAGGAGGCCGACACCGTCGGCATCACGATGCCGGTCACCAAGCACAACTGGCTCGTCACGGACGCGCAGGACATCCCGCGCATCGTCCGGGAGGCGTTCCATGTCGCGACGACGGGGCGCCCCGGGCCGGTGCTCGTCGACGTGCCGAAGGACGTCTCGAACGCGCAGATGGACTGGTACTGGCCCGACGGCGTGGAACTGCCCGGCTACAGGCCGAGCACGAAGGGGCACGCCAAGCAGATCAAGGAAGCGGCCCGGCTGATCAACCAGGCCCGCCGGCCGGTCATCTACGCCGGCGGCGGGATCCTCAAAGGACGCGCGGCCGAGGCGTTGCGCGAGCTCGCGGAGCTCGCGGGGCTCCACGTCGTCACCACGCTGATGGCGCGCGGCGCGTTCCCCGACGATCATCCGCTGTGCCTCGGCATGCCGGGCATGCACGGCAACTACACCGCGATCACCTCGATGCAACGCGCCGATCTGCTCATCACGCTCGGCGCTCGCTTCGACGACCGCGTCACCGGCAAGGTCAGCGCGTTCGCACCCGACGCGAAGATCATCCACGTCGACGTCGACCCGGCCGAGCTCGGCAAGGTGCGCCGGCCGGACGTCCCCATCGTGGGCGACTCGCGTCTCGTGATCGAGGAGCTCGTGAAGGCGGTGCGGGCCGAGCAGTCGAAGCACGGCAAGTCCGACCTCACCGACTGGGATCGGCAGATCGACGAGTGGCGTCGTGATCACCCGCTCCAATACGAGCAGCAGGACGGCGGCCCGTTGAAGCCGCAGTACTGCATCGAAGCGTTGCGCGACAACACGCCCGACGACACGATCGTCGTGGCCGGCGTCGGTCAGCACCAGATGTGGACGAGCCAGTACTGGCGCTTCAACCACCCCTACACGTGGGTGAACTCCGGCGGCCTGGGCACGATGGGGTTCGCGGTGCCCGCCGCGATCGGTGCGAAGGTCGGCAAGCCCGAGCGGATGGTGTGGGCGGTCGACGGTGACGGCTGCTTCCAGATGACCGCGCAGGAGCTGGTGACCGCGAGTGCGGAACGCATTCCTGTGAAGATCGCGATCCTGAACAACGCGTACCTCGGCATGGTGCGTCAGTGGCAGGAGCTGTTCTACGAAGAGCGCTACAGCGAGGTGTACCTGTCGCCCGATCTTCCCGACTACGTGAAGTGGGCCGAGGCGATGGGTTGTGTCGGCCTGCGCGTCGACACGCCCGAAGACGTGGTGCCCGCGATCGAAAAGGCCAACGAGGTCGACGACCGACCGGTCGTCATCGACTTCCGCACCGACTACCGCGAGAAGGTGTACCCGATGGTCGCGGCGGGCGATTCCAACGACAACGTGATCCTCGGCCCGGAATACGGCGAGGGAGGCTACTGATGCATCTGAAGCCCGCAACTCAGCATCGAGAGGGGTGAATGATGGCCGCTCGTGAAGAGGCGCGGCACCACATCCTCACGGTGCTCGTCGAGAACAAATTCGGCGTGTTGTCGCGTGTCGCGGGCTTGTTCTCGCGGCGGGGTTACAACATCTACTCACTCGCGGTCAGCCCGACCGACGACGAGCGCTTCAGTCGGATGACCGTCGTCGTCGACGCGGAGTCGTCGCCGATCGAGCAGATCACGAAGCAGCTCAACAAGCTCATCCCCGTGATCAAGATCAACGAGCTCGGTCCGGACGAGGGCGTCGAGCGCGAGCTCATGCTGGCGACGGTGAAAGCCGGGCCCGAGGTGCGGTCGCAGGTCACCGAGCTCGCGTCGATCTTCGAGGCCCGCATCGTCGACGTCGGGTTCGACGCGATGACGCTCATGGTCGCCGGCTCCCCGAACCGTCTCGACGCAATGTCCGACCTGCTGGCGCCGTTCGGCATCATCGAGCTGCAACGCACCGGCCGCATCGCCCTGCCCAAGCTGACCCGACAACCGACCCGCCTGCGGACGGTGAAGTCCCGCAGCGCGTAGCCTGCTTCGCGCCCCAACACCCGAGGAGTCACGCCATGCCCGCGACCATCTACTACGAAGACGACGCTGATCCCTCCCTGCTCGAAGGGCGGAAGGTCGCGGTCCTGGGCTACGGCTCGCAGGGCCACGCGCACGCGTTGAACCTGCGCGACTCGGGCGTCGACGTACGGGTCGGTCTGCGCGACGGCTCGTCGTCGTGGAAGAAGGCGGAGGCCGAGGGACTGCGCGTGCTGGCCACCCCGGAAGCGGTCGCCGAGGCCGACGTCGTCATGGTGCTGCTGCCCGACACCGAGCAGAAGGCGGTGTACGAGCGCGACATCGCGCCCAACCTGAAAGAGCGCGACTCGCTCGCGTTCGCGCACGGGTTCAACATCCACTTCGGCCAGATCCGGCCGCCGAAGGGCGTCGACGTGTGGATGATCGCGCCGAAGGGCCCCGGTCACCTCGTGCGGCGCACGTTCGAAGAAGGCGGCGGTGTGCCCGCGCTCGTGGCGGTCGGGGCCGACGAGACGGGCAAGGCGAAGCAGACCGCGCTCGCGTACGCGCGTGGCATCGGCGCGACGCGCGCGGGTGTGCTCGACACCACGTTCGAAGAGGAGACCGAGACCGACCTCTTCGGTGAGCAGGTGGTGCTGTGCGGTGGCCTCGTCGAGCTCATCAAGGCGAGCTTCGACACCCTCGTGAACGCGGGGTACCAGCCCGAGTCGGCGTACTTCGAGACGCTGCACGAGGTGAAGCTGATCGTCGACCTGATCTATGAGGGCGGCATCACCAACATGCGCTACTCGATCTCCGACACCGCCGAGTACGGCGACATGACCCGCGGTCCGCGCATCGTCACGGAGGAGACCCGGGCCGAGATGCGCAAGATCCTCGACGAGATCCAGACGGGTCGCTTCGCGAACGAGTGGATCGTCGAGAACCAGGCCGGCCGGCCGGTCTTCAACGCGCTGCGGCGTCAGGGCGCCGAGCACCCGATCGAGGACGTCGGCGAGCGGTTGCGGGCGATGATGCCCTGGATCGGCGCGGGTCGGGCCCGGCCCCAGGACGTCTCCGGCGGCTGACCGCCCCGCCCCATTGTCCACGTGACCGTGGTGTGGGGCCGTCACGGCACCTTGCGGCTCGGGTTTACAGTGCCCCGTGGCAGCGCTGTGATCCGGCGGGGCGATCACGGCGAACAGGCACCGTGAGGGTGGGCACCATGGTGGATCCTGCGGCGGCGGTCGCGCCGACCAGTGAGTGGGAACGCGCGGTGCGGGAACGGCTCGTCGGGGGTGACGAGCACGCCCTGTGCGAGTGCTACGACCAGTACTCGTCGTTCGTGTACGGCCTCGCCTTCCGGGTGATCGGCGACACCCGCGCGGCCGAGGACGTCACCCAGGACGTGTTCCTGCATCTCTGGGAGCGGCCCGAGGCCTTCGATCCCGGTCGCGGCGTGTTGCGGACGTGGCTGGGCACATTGGCTCACCGGCGGGCGGTCGACCTCGTGCGTCGCGAAGAGGCCCGGCGCCGCCGCGCCGCGCGCGACGCGGCCCAGCCGACGTGCACGCCCGACGTCGAGGAGATGGCGTTCGCGCTCGTGGCCGCCGAGCGCGTGCGAGCCGCGCTCGCGACCCTGCCGGCGGAGCAACGCGAAGCCATCGACCTCGCGTACTTCGGTGGGAAGACGTATCGCGAAGTCGCGGTTGCCCTGGGTATACCGGAAGGAACCGCGAAATCACGGCTGCGCCTCGGGTTGCGTCGCATCGCCGGGGCGCTCGAGGCCGGCCGGCCCGGTGAAGGTCGATGATGGACGACACGGCAACACGCGAGCTCCTCGGGGCATATGCCCTCGACGCCTGCGACGACGACGAGGTCGGCGCGGTCGAGGCCCTGCTCGCCCGCGATCCCGAAGCGCGGCGCGAAGCCGACGAATTGCGCAACGCGGCCGCGTTGCTCGGTGCAACGCACGCGGTGCTCCCGTCACCGGGATTGCGCGACGCGCTGCTCTCGCGAGCGCGGCGGGTGCGCCCGACCGCTGCCGGCGGTGACCCTGCTCTCGCGCTGTACGAATTCCAGACCGACCGTTTCGAGGCGTTGGTGGGCGGCTTGCAAGCCGAAGATCTCGGCGTCGAGACGTACAACGGGCTCACCATCCGCGAGCTCGTGGTGCACATGGCCGCGATGGAGAGCGCGTTCGCGGCGTCCGCGGGGGTTCCGACGCTCCCGGAACTGACCACGTTCGACATCGAGGCCCGCACGCGCCAGCTCGTCGAGCAGATGCGCGATCGGCCCGTGTCGGAGGCGCGTGATCTCTGGCGGCATTCCGTCGACGCGTTGCGCGCCTGGGCTGCCGAGGGGTCGGGCCGGCTCGAGCTGCCGGGTGTCGGCTTCTCGATGTCGCGCCATTCCGCGCTCGCGGCGCGCGCCTTCGAGACCTGGACCCACGACGACGACATTCGCCGCGCGCTGGGCCGCCCGCTCGTGGTGCCGCCGCCGGAGCACCTGCACGTCATGGCCGAGATGTCGACGCGGTCCCTGCCGCTCGCGCTGGCCTTCAAGGGCCGCACCCATGAGGGCAAGAAGGCCACCCTCGAGCTCACCGGTGACGGCGGTGGCACATGGACGGTGCCGCTCGACATCGGGGTCGACCGGCCGGTCGACGGCGCCGATCCGGCCGCCGACGTGCACGTGCGCCTCGACGTCGTCGAATGGTGCCGCCTCGCGAGTGAGCGCTTGGAGCCGGCTGCGGTGGTGTTCGAGGCGTCAGGCGACGTCACCCTGGTCGAAGACCTGTTCGTCGCCGCGCCCGCGTTCGCGACCCTGTAACCCGCGCCCGCTGCGTCTCCGCGCCCGCCGCCGGGGAAGATCTCTTCGATGGCAGCAGGTGGCGCGATCCTTCTCGGCGCGGGCGTGGCCGGCGCCGTCACTCGTCCGGGACGGGTGCCGGCATGGCTTCCGCCCGCCATCGCCGTGGTCGTGGCCGGTGTCGTCGGAGTGGTCGACGTCCACCAGGCTCGGAGGTCGCTCGATCCACTGGTCGAGCCGCTCGCGTTCCTGCTGCTCGCTGTTCCGCTCGCGGTGATGCTCGAGGAGCTCGGCGTGTTCGACGCGCTGGCCTCGATGGCGGCCCGCCGGCGGCACGTCGTCGGCGGCATGTGGATCCTGTGCGCGCTCACCACCGCGGTGCTGAACCTCGATGCCGCGGTGGTCTTGCTCACGCCCCTCGCGATCCGTACGGCGCGACGCTGCGGGCTCGACCCCGCCGCGCTCGCGATGCAGCCCGTGCTCCTCGCGTGCCTGGCTTCCTCGTTCCTTCCTGTCTCGAACCTGACCAACCTCATCGCGGCGAAGCAGCTCGGTCTCACGCCGGCCGGGTTCGCCTCGCGACTGATGGTGCCGAGCCTCGCCGGTCTCGTTGTCGGTTGGTGGTGCTATCGCCGCGCCTACATCGCGGACTCGTTGGTGGCGCCGTCCACGGTGACGTCGTCATCCGTCGATCCGACGGCGCTGCGCGCCGGTGCCGTCGTGCTCATTGTCCTGTTGGTGGGATTCGTCGCGGGCCCGTTCGCCGGCGTGGCCCCATGGGTGGTCGTCGCGATCGTGGACCTGGGCCTGATCGCGTTCGTGCGCCGTGTGCCCATGGAGTCGATCCCGTGGGGCACCGCACTGGTCGCCGCGTCGCTCGCGGTGCTCGCCGGTGCGGCGGTGGAGCACGTGTCGCTCGGTGGTCTGCTCCACGGTTCGGGCCCGTGGACGACGACGAAGGTGGTGTTGGCCGGCGCGACAGCGGCGAACGTAGTGAACAACCTTCCCGCGCTGCTCGTCGGTGTTGCGCGTCTACCGCACGGCAGCCCGCTCGCGTGGCCGCTCCTGCTCGGCGTGAACGCGGGCCCCACCGTGCTCGTCACCGGCTCGCTCGCGAGCCTGCTGTGGCTCGACGCCGTGCGCCGAGCCGGGCTGCGTCTGGGCGCGCTCGACTACGCGCGCCTCGGGCTCCGGGTCGGCCTGCCCGCGCTCGCCGCGTCGACGGTGGTGCTGGCCGGAGCGACGGCGGGCTGGCTCGGCGCGGTCGCGTCCCTGGTCGTGGTCGCAGTGGTCGTTGCGTCGGCCGCGGTCCTCACGCGGCGCGACTGACACGACGGGCACCAGTAGGTCATCCGGTGCTGCTCGCCCTGCCGGCGCGACATGACGACGTTGCTGCACCGGCGGCATCGGCGCCCGCTCCGGCCGTACACCGCGAGGCCGCCGTCAACCGTGGCGCGGCGGGTGGTGGTGAGGTTGGCACGCAACATTCGTGCCGCGGTGACGAAGAGCGATCGCAGTGTTTCGATCTCGATTGCCGCGAGTGGAGTGAACGGGTCGACGCCACACGCGAAGCATGCCTCGCTCTTGTAGACGTTCCCGATGCCGGCTGCGACACGCTGATCGAGCAACACGACCGCGATCTCCGTTCGCGGGTCGAGCCGGCCCGCACGCCGTAGCGCCTCGTCGATGTCGGGCTCGTCGCGGCAGAGATCGGGCCCGAGATCGCGCACGTTACGCAACCCGTGGGTCGCGCGGGCCGTCTCCACCGTCGGCGCTGCGAAACACACCGCGACGGTTCCGTTGTCGGTCTCGATGATCACCCGGGCCTGGGTGCCCGGCCGGCGCCAGCGTTCTCCGTGCCGGTAGAGATGCCATGCGCCGTGCATCCCCATGTGCGTGTGCAGCACGATCCCGTCGTCGAAATGGATCAGCAGATGCTTGCCGCGCGCTTCGACCTGCGTGATGGCCGTCCCGGTCTTCGGACGCGACGCGCGCGCTGCCGCAGGGCCGCGCACTTCGAAACGCTGCAGTCGCCGGCCGGCGAGCGCGCGCTCGAGCGTGCGTGCACTGCGATGGATCGTGTCGCCTTCGGGCACGACGCGCTCCTTCCCCGCCTGGTCACGACCGCAGGATGACGCCCCGGTAGCCGTCGCGGAAACCGGCGCCGTGCAGCGCGTCGAGCGCATCCGATTCGCGCACCGGCACACCATCGACCCGTTGGATCTCGAGCTGCCGCAGCCGCCCGTCCTTCACCAGCCGCGCCAGTGCGTCGACCCAACCGTGCGCGGTGTCGCCCGCCGGGAAGCGCAGCACGGCGCGGCCGCCCCGTTCGAGGAAGGCGACGGGAGCGCCGCGTCGAAGCACCACGAACGCCCCGGCGCTGCGGCTGGGCCGCCCCGCGTCGGTGGTGGACTCGGGCCAGGGCAGTGCCGCGCCGTAGGGCTGGGCCGGGTCGGTGGCGGCCAGCACCAACAACTCGGGCTCGTGGCCGGCATCGGCGACGTGCGCAACGTCGAGGGGGCCGTCGAGGGGCTCGACCGGCTCGGGCTCGTCGCGCAACGCACGCAACCGGTCGACCGCGCCAGGGAGCGCGAACTGGGCGGCACCGAGGCCGGCGACGAAGTAGCCGCGACGAACGCGGCCCGACTCCTCGAGCGCGCGCAGCACCGGGTACACGCCCGCGAAGCCGCCCGCGACCCCCTCGCCGCGCGCCGCCTCGCGCGTGAGCACGCCGTGGCGCTCGAGCAACTGCAGGGCCACGGCGTGCACGCGCTCGGTGTCCGCGGGTTCCCCGCCGCCGATACCCGTGCGGAGCGGCGCCACCAGCGACCAGCGCCCCGCACCGGCCGGCGGCCCCATGCGGGTGAGCCTTCCCGGCCGCGGGCGACGGCTCCCGCCCGCACGCGACGTCCGCCGGGCTCTCCCGAGCACCGCGCGCAGCGGCCCGAAGCCGTCGTTGGTGACCTCGCCCGACCACACCAGGTCCCACAGCGCGGCAAGGACGGCCCGTTCGTCGGTGACGCGGGTGGCGGCGCCGACCGCGGCGAGGACGTCGATCCAGAACGATGCGCCCGCGCGCGCGAGGTGGGCCCGGATCGCGTCGTGCACGTCGCCCTCGGGCGGGTCGACGACGCCGGGGAGCAACAGCGATGCCCGGTCGCGGAAGGCGAGCACGATGCGACCGTCGTCGGGCCCGATCGCGCCCGCACCGGCCCACACGATCTCGCCCGCGGCCGCGAGCTCGTCGAGCATCGTGGCGCGGTAGCCCTGCACGCGCGCCGGCAGCACGTCGGTTTCGAGGGACGACGCGGGGATCGACGCGCCCTGCAGGATCGCGAGCGCGTCCGCGAGCGCGTCGATGCCGTGATGTCCGGCGCCGATCCCGTGCCAGGCCGGAAGGAACCGCGCCAGCGCCGCCGGGTCGACGGGTTCGACCTCGCGGCGAAGCGCGGCGAGCGAACGGCGCCGCAACCGGCGCAGCACGTCGACGTCGCACCACTCACGTTCCATACCGCCGGGTCGGAACTCGCCTTCGACGACACGGCCGTCGGCCTCGAGCGCCTGCAACGCCTCGCGGACGCGGGTCGCGTCGAGACCGAAGCGCGCGGCGACGTCGCCGGTGGTGAACGGCGTGTGCGTGCGCGCGAACCGGCCGATGAGCGAGCGCAACGGCTCCGGTTGTGGATCGGTGTAGGCGGCAGGAAGTCCGGGTGGGATCGCGGCACCGAGCGCGTCGCGGTAGCGCGCCGCGTCCTCGGCGGCGGCGATGCGTGACTCGCCGGCGACGCTCACGCGTATCGCCCGGCGCCCCTGGACGAGCTCGTCGATCCACCCGGTCGGGTCGTGCTCGCTGCGCGCGTCGAGCTCGACGGCGGAGAGATCGCCGAGCGTGCGCAGGATGTCGTGCAGCTCGTCGACATTCCGCGCTCGCCGGCCGTCGGACAGGTGCTGGAGGTGCAACTCGAGATCGGCGAGCGCTTCGGGATCGATGAGCTCACGCAGCTCCTCCGCGCCCAGCAGGTCGCGCAGGAGATCGCGGTCGAGTGCGAGCGCGGCGGCGCGCCGTTCGGCGAGCGGGGCGTCGCCTTCGTACATGTACGCGGCGATCCAACCGAACAGCAACGACTGCGCGAACGGTGATGCCTGGCGCGTCTCGACCGGCACCATGCGCACCCGCCGCGACCGCAGATCGCCGAGCACCTCGCGGAGCGCGGGCAGATCGAACACGTCGCGCAGACATTCACGCGTCGTCTCGAGCAAGATCGGGAACGACGGGTGACGTGACGCCACGCCGAGCAGGTCTGCGGCGCGCTGGCGTTGCTGCCACAGCGGGGTGCGGCTCCCGGGCCGCCGCTTCGGGAGAAGGAGCGCGCGCCCGGCCGCCTCACGGAAACGCGACGCAAACAGCGCGGTGCCCGGCAGGCGCGACACCACCAGCTCCTCGACGTCTTCCGGGTCGATCGTGAGCACGTCGAGTGGTATGGAGTCGACCGCTTCGGGAAGCCGTACGACGATGCCGTCGTCGCTCCACAGCACCTGGACCTCGACGCCGAGCCGCTCGGTGAGACGGGTCTCCAGGGCGAGGGCCCAGGGCGCGTGCACACGCGAGCCGAAGGGCGTGAGGACGCACATGCGCCAGTCGCCGATCTCGTCGGGGAACCGCTCGACGACGATGGTCCGGTCGTCGGGGAGCACGCCCGTCGCCTCGGCCTGTTCGTCGAGATAGCCGACGAGGTTCCCTGCGGCCCACTCGTCGAGGTTGAACTCGTCACGCAGGCGCGCGACCGCCTCGCCCTTCGGTGCCGCATGGACCTCGCGTACGACGGCGCCGATCGCGCGGCCGAGCTCGAGCGGACGCCCGGGCCGGTCGCCGTGCCAGAACGGCATCTTTCCCGGCTCGCCCGGTGCGGGCAGCACCACCACCCGGTCGTGCGTGATCTGGTCGATGCGCCACGTGGATGCGCCGAGGACGAAGGTCTCGCCGGGCCGGCTCTCGTAGACCATCTCTTCGTCGAGCTCACCGACGCGGGTGCCGTCGGGGAGGAAGACGCCGAACAGGCCGCGATCGGGGATCGTGCCCCCGTTCGTGACCGCGACCCGCTGCGCGCCGTCGCGGCCCCGCACCCGGCCGTGCACGCGGTCCCAAACGATGCGAGGCCGCAGCTCTGCGAATTCGTCGGACGGGTACCGGCCCGCGAGCAGGTCGAGCACGGCGACGAACGCTTCGCGCGAGAGCTCGGAAAAGTTCGCGCTGCGCCGCACCAGCGCGAACAGCTGGTCGAAATCCCATTCGTCGAGCGCGCACGCGGCGACGATCTGCTGAGCGAGCACGTCGACCGGATTCCGGGGATAGCGCGTCTCCTCGATGAGACCGTCGCGCATGCGCCGCACCACGACCGCGGATTCGAGGAGATCACCGCGGTACTTCGGGAAGATCTTGCCCCGGCTCGGCTCGCCAACCTGGTGGCCGGCCCGGCCGATGCGCTGGAGACCTCGTGCCACCGACCCGGGCGACTCCACCTGCACGACGAGGTCGACCGCCCCCATGTCGATGCCGAGCTCGAGGCTGCTCGTGGCCACGAGCGCGCGCAGCCGGCCCGCCTTGAGGTCGTCTTCGATGGTGAGCCGTTGCTCGCGCGCGAGCGAACCGTGGTGGGCCTTCACGAGCTCGGGTCGCCCGGAATCGGGCCCACAGCCGGCGAGCTCGTTGAGCTGCGCGGCGAGGCGCTCGGCGAGACGGCGCGCGTTCACGAACACGAGCGTGCTGCGATGGGCCTCGATGAGCTCGAGCAGACGCGGGTGCACGTGCGGCCAGATGCTGGCGCGCGGCGTCGCCGCGGCCGCGGGCCCGCTCACGGGCTCGGGCAGCTCCTTGCCGAGCTGGCCCATGTCCTCGATCGGAACGACGACCTCGACGTCGAGCGGCTTGCGCACGCCGGCGTCGACGACGGTGACATTGCGCGGGCGCCCGCTCGTATCGAAGCCACCGAGGAACCGGGCAATCTCGTCGAGCGGTCGTTGGGTCGCGGAGAGACCGATGCGTTGCGGCGGCCGCTGCGTGATCTCCTCGAGCCGTTCGAGACTGAGAGCGAGGTGTGCGCCGCGCTTCGTGCCCGCCACCGCGTGGATCTCGTCGACGATCACCGTCTCGACCCATCGCAATGTGTCGCGCGCTCGCGACGTGAGCATCAGGTAGAGCGACTCGGGCGTGGTGATCAACACGTCGGGCGGTGTGCGAACGAGCGATTGACGCTCCTGCGACGACGTGTCGCCCGTGCGCATCGCCACCGACACGTCGGAAAGACGCTCGCCCCGGCGCTGCGCCGCGAGGCCGATCCCCGCGAGCGGTGCCCGCAGGTTCTTCTCGACGTCGACCGCGAGCGCCTTCAGCGGCGAGACGTACAGGACCCGGGTGCGTTCCTTGGCGGGCGGTGTGGGCCGGGTGACGAGGCGGTCGATGGCCCAGAGGAAGGCGGCGAGCGTCTTGCCCGACCCGGTGGGAGCGAGCACGAGCGTGTGGTCGCCCGCCGCGATCGCGGGCCAGCCCTGCGACTGCGCGGGCGTCGGTTCGGGGAAGCTGGTGGAGAACCACTCCCGGACGGGGCCTGAGAAGGCGTCCAGAGCCATGTCACCCAAGGTACCGGCTGGGTGTGACGACGATCCGCGGAGAATTTCAGCGCCGCATGCGGGCGCGCAGCCTCCTCAGCGGCTCGGTGAGCCTCCACGACAGGGTGTCGCGCATCGCCGCGAGCTCCGCACGGAGCCGTTCCACCTCCAGCGCGACATCGGTGCTGCGTGTCTCCGCCTCTTTCGCAGCCAGGCTCGTGCCGTCCTCGTCGGGTTCCGCGAGCGGGACGGGCGGCGGTGTCTCCAGCCCCCGCTCCTCGACACGGTCGCGGGCGGGTGAATCATCGAAGAGGCACAGCAGATCGTGCACAGGTCGCACCGTCGCGTTGGCTTCGAGGAGCTTCCACGCGTCGGTATCGGAGCGGATGGCCCAGTGCCGCCCCTCCGGCTCGACGACGAAGACATGATCGAAGGTCTGGCGGATCCTCGCCAGGGCGTCCGCGGGAAGCGTCGACTGGTGCAGCGTGAGCGCGAGGCTCGAGAACTCCATCATCACCGCCGGGCGAAGACGCGCGAGCATCTCTGCCGCACCGCTCAGCACCTGCATGTCGTGGCCTTCCGTGTCGATCTTCACGAGATCGACACGGGCCATGCCGCGTGTGAAGTCGTCGAGTCTGACCACCGGAACCGTCTCGAACTCGCCCCAGGGTGTGGTGGTCGGATCATCGGGCTGCGGCCCGTGTGCCGAAGCCGCCGTTTCGAGATGGGCACGCAGAACCGGAGAAGCCCGTTGCACGACGAGGCTCCCGGCCGCGAATTCCCGGTTCACATAGAGCTCGATGGTTCCGCTGACGTCGCCGACCGCCGACTGCACGACCGTCACGTTGCGAGCCTGGTTCGCGTCGACGTTCTGGCGGAGGTGTCCGACGGTGCGGGTCGCAGGCTCGAACGCGTACACATGTCCTCGTGGCGCCGCCTGCGACAGCGCGAGCGTGTGCAGGCCGATGTTGGCGCCCACCTCCACGACGACGTCGTCCGGCCCGACGAGCTGCAACAGCAGCGGCAGGACGTCGTCCGTCCACTCCTCGTCGTCGGCCAAGCGGGTGAAGTACTGGTCCGCGGGATCGCCCGTGACGACGACATGGCGTCCGGCCACGAGGGGACGCCGGTTCATCCGCGCAGGATCTCGTCGGCCCACGACACGTCTGGTCGCGGGCGGCGCCGACCGGCGAGCGCGGCCGGCGCATCGATCTCGAGACGCACGAGCGACCCGCCCAGCGTCTTGCCGAGGTTGTCCGAGCGCAGCGACCGCGGGCCTCCACCGCCGAGCGCGCCATGCATCACGAAGTTCAGGGCCAGCACGTTGCGCGCTTCGTAGCGGGTGACGCTGCCCCCGACCATCGAACCGAAGTGGGCCTTGACGCGCTCCGGCGTCACCTCCCGCAGGAGCAACTCGTAGGTCTCGTCGTCGTCGGCGAACAGCGCGACGTTCGCGATGTCGCCCTTGTCGCCGGCGCGGTACCCGCACAGCTCGCGCAACGGCAGCATCGTCATGCCGAGACCTCCTCGAGCGCGACGGTGACGTGCGCGTCGACCAACGACTTGTCGACGAGCGTGGGCCAGATGCCGAGTAGTTCGCTGGGCGAGCCGCCCCCCATCCCGCGGCCCATGCCGGTGAGTCCTGCCGCGGGGCCCGACAACGAGAGCGGTACGAGCTCGCGCCCGACGAGCGCGGCGATCTTCGGGTCGTCGCAACGCCACGCGACACGCAAGCCGCACTCCGGCGGTTCGCACGTGACCGACGGTCGCGGCGAGGTCGGGCCGCCGAGTGCGTCGACGCCCCAGTACTCGAGGCACCACTCCTGCACCGGAAGCGCGGCCATCTCGACCCGACGCTTGAAGATGGCCGCGGTCGCTTTCGCCTTCTCGTACGCGTCCGGCCAAGAGAACGCGACCCTCGCTTCACCCGACCAACCCGCGTGATGCGCGAGCAGCATCTTGTACGAGTCGGTCGCGGGCCGGCCGCGCACGTCGGTAACCCGCACGCGGTCGTCGCCGAGGTCCGCGAACGTGGCCGACGTGAAGTCGGCGACCACGTCGGGCGAAACGTACGCGGCCGGGTCGTGCACCTCGTACAACAGCTGGTGTCGCACGGTGTCGAAGTCGACCCGCCCACCGGATCCGGCCGGCTTCGTGATCACCGCGGTGCCGTCGGCTTCGACGTCGGCGATCGGGTACGGCAGGTCCCACGGGCGGGGGAGATCCCACCAGCGCCCGCTGAAGTTGCCGCCCGCCGCCTGGCCCGAGCACTCGAGGAGATGGCCGACCAGGGTGCCCGCCGCGAGCCGGTCCCAGTCGTCGAAGGACCAGCCGTGCTCGAAGACGCAGGGCGCGAGGAACAGCGCCGCGTCGGCGACACGTCCGGTGATGACGATGTCGGCACCCTGGCGCAACGCGTCGACGATGGGACGCGCGCCGAGGTACGCCGACGCGAACAGCGGCGGCCCGGGGAACTCGTCGAAGGAGGTGCCCGTGTCGGCGTGGGCGAGTGACGCGCCGGCGGCGCGCAGATCCGTGAGCCGCGTCATCAGATCGTCGCCGAGCACGGTTGCGACCTTCAGGCCGTGCACCCCGTGCTCGCGTGCCGCGTCGATCGCGGCGCGCGCGGCCGCGGTCGGGTTGATGCCGCCCGCGTTCGTGATGACCTTCGTCTTGCCGTCGGCGATCGCGGGAAGTGCGGCCGCGAGATAGCGCGGCAGGTCGCGGGTGTACCCGCGCGACTCGTCGCGTTGGCGGTCCTTCTGGAGGATCGCGAGCGTCAGTTCGGCGAGCGCCTCGAGGCACAGGTAGTCGACGCCGGCGTCGATCAGCGGTCCGACCGACGCCGGCGTGTCGCCGTAGAACCCCTGACCGCCGGCAATCTTGACAGTCATGCGTGGACGAACGGGCGGCGGTCGGCCCACGGACGGGCGCGCTCGAGTTGTCCGGCCACGCGCAGCAACAGGTCCTCGCGTTCACGATCGGCGACGAGCTGCACGCCGATCGGCAGGTTGTCGGCCGCGGACCAGTACAGCGGCACCGACATCGCCGGTTGACCGGTGCTGTTGAAGGGCGCGGTGTACGCGGCGAACGGCACGGCGCGGGCCGCGGCTCGGAACAGGTCCTCGGGATCCTGCACGACCAGCTCGCCGAGCACGGGCGGCCGTTCGGCGAGCGTCGGCGTGAGCAGCAGGTCGTAACCGTCGTCGGCCCACCACGTCGCCATGCGACGCGTCCACGCGTGCATCGCGTTGATCGCTCCGAGGTACTGCGCGCCGGTCGTCGCCTTGCCGAGGTCGGCGTACATCCACGTCAACGGCTCGACGTCGACCTGCGTCACCTCACGTCCCGCCCGTCGCGCGATCTCCTCGAGGTCGGCCACGACGTTCGCGGAGAAGATCGTCAGGAAGCTCGACATGACGTCTTCGTCGAGCGCCTCCGGCGACGCCCGCTCCACCGTGTGGCCGAGCGACTCGAGCAGCGCCGCCGCGTCCTCGGCCGCGGCGACGCATTCGGGATCCGTCTCCGCGAGCTCGCTCGTGGTGCGCAGCCCGATGAGCAGCGGTTCGGGATCGACGTCGACCTCCGCCGCGAACGGCCGGGCCGGCGGCTCGGCGCTGTAGGGGTCGCCGGGCATGCGCCCGGCGAGGCAGTCGAGTACCGCGGCGCTGTCGCGAACGGAACGGGTCACGACGTGACGGCAGACCAGCCCCGCCCACGCCTCGCCCTGGTCGGGGCCGAGCGACACCCGCCCGCGCGTGGGCTTCAGGCCGAACAGGCCGCACGCGCTGGCCGGGATCCGAATCGAACCGCCCCCGTCGCCCGCGTGCGCGACGGGCACCATGCCGCTGCTGACCGCGGCAGCCGACCCACCGCTCGACCCGCCGGGGCCACGCGTCGTGTTCCACGGGTTGTGCGTGGGCCCGTACGCGAGGGGCTCCGTCGTGGGCTGCAGACCGAGCTCGGGTGTGTTCGCCTTCCCGACGAACACGAATCCGGCGGCGCGCAGCTTCCCCACGAGATAGGAGTCGTGGTCCTCGATCCAGCCAACCGTGCGCAGCAGTTTGTTGCCCCAGTGGCACGGTTCGCCTGCGAGCGCGGCGTCGAGGTCCTTGATGACCATGGGCACGCCGGCGAACGGCGCGTCGCCCACGGAGTGCGCGTCCTCGCGGGCCCGGTCGAAGCGCTCGTGGATGACCGCGTTGAGCTGCGGGTTGATCTTCTCGATCCGCGCGATCGCCGCGTCGACCAACTCGAGCGGCGTGGCGTCACCCTTGCGCACGAGGGCGGCTTGCGCGGTGGCGTCGAGGAACGCGAATTCGTCTTCGGTCATCGTCGCTCCTTGCCGCTCGATTGGCATCCGACCGTACGACGGCCGGTCACGACCGTCCAACGTGTGCCTCTCGCGTTCTACCAACCGCGGAGGTCGACGTCCCAGGTCTCGGCGACCTCGCCGCCCTCGAGCACGTGCATGCGCTCGTGATACGCGATCGTCGGATCGATGTGCGCGGGCCAGACCCGGACCCGGTCGCCGACGCGAACGGAACCGTCGCCCGCGTCGGGCGAGAAGGTGACGTGCTCGTCGGAGCAGAACCACACGGTGCCGCCGCTCACGGTGGGATTCCCGTGATCCATCCCGAGCGCCTTCAGCCCGCAGTCGGCTACGGCCCAGCCCGGCGAGACCGAGATGACCGTCGCGACGACCCAGAACGCCGGGCGGAACGGCATTCCCAGCTTGTCGTAAGCGCCGTCCATCAGCGCGTACGACCCGGCCTGGATCTCGGTGGCCCATGTGTTGATGTCGTAGGTGCCGGTGCCGCCGGCCGACACGAGCTCGCCGCCCACGTCGGCGTGCGCCTTCACGAGCGACTCCATCGCGGTCGCGGTCTGCTCGACGCGCGCGGCGCGGTCCTCCAGGCCGACCACGTGACCTTCGTACCCCATGACGCCGCGCACCCCGAGGCCGCGCGACCGTGCGGTGTCCGCCAGACGGCCTGCGTCCGCGGGGTCGCAGCCGCACCGCGGCAGGCCGACGTTGACGTCGATGAGCACCTCGCGGATTCCGTTGCGCGCCGCGGCATCGACGGTCGCGTCGGAGTCGACGGCGACGGTCACGCGCGCGTCCAGCGCGGCAAGACGCGCGAGGCGGGCGTCGTCGACGACCTCGTTCGCCAGCAGAAGGTCCTCGCCGAGTCCCGCGTTTGCCATGCCTTCCATCTCACG
>JAMXLJ010000121.1 GCA_024281095.1 Acidimicrobiia bacterium
GCGGCCTTGGCCCATGCAGCCTGCGGGTCGTCACCGATGTTGTCGCCGCCCATCAGTTGCCCGATGACCTCGTCGGGCACCGAGCCCTGCTCCGCGCTGATCGCGAACATCGTTGCGCCGCCCGTGATGTGGTTGAGGATGTCGCGAACGGTCCACTCGGTGCACGGGGTCGGGTTCCCGAGCTGTCCCGGCGAGACGTGGTTCACGACCTTCGTCGTCTGGTCGACCACCTGCTGCATGACCGCGATGTTGTCCATGTCACCCTCCTCGATCCGGCGCCTGCCGTGTTGTTCGCCGCGGGCGCGCTCGCGGATCACCGCTACTCGGGCTCCTGGACCGCTTGGGTTCGGATGGCCTCGGTGGCCAGGCGCCGCCGCTTCTCGTCCGGGTCGCCCTCGTAGATCTCGAACTTGTCGTAGAGGCGGTCGAGATGGTGACGCACGGCTGACTCCGACACCACGAGCTCCTCACTGATCTCCCGCGTCGAGGCCGGGGTCGGGAACGGATCACGCCGGAACAGCGGCCGGCACAGCGCCGTGAGCACGTCGCGTTCGCGGCGTGTGACGTCGGGAGCCGCGCGCACGGCACCCATCACCGTGCGGCGTTCCGCGGGTGCGCGCTCCGCCGCGCAGTACACGAGCTCGGTGTCGCCGACCCGGATGCGGTCGCGGTCACGCAGCGGTCGATCGGCGCGCACGCGTTGGTCGTTGACGAACGTGCCGTTCGTGCTGTCGAGATCGGTGATGCGCCATCCCGCGGCGCCGATGCGCTGGAGCACCGCGTGCTGACGCGACACCTTGTCGTCATCGATGCACGCGGCGCACGACGGCGAACGGCCGACAATCGTCTCGGGTTCCTGGAGCACCAACGTGTTGACGAGAGCGCCGGCTCGCCAGAGCTCCAGACGTGCTTCAGGTCCACCCTCGCGCTCGACGGTCAACTCCACCCCATTGTCGCCCGACGGAAGCTCGCCTCACGGTACCGTCGCCGGCGATTGCGTTACTCCTACCGGTGATCACGACGTTGTAGGCGTTCCCGTCGATGTCGGGAACAGCGTCGGTTGCGATGGCGAACACGCCGTCACTGAACGCCTCGAGCCGTGTGGTCCTCATCTCGATGCGGGTCTCACGGCGCCGCGCCGTGGCGAAACCTGGATGTGGCCCCCGACGGGCGGCGGTATAGCTTCATCGACCGATGGCGGACGGTGCTCGCAGTCTCGAGGCGTTCTCGCCCGAGTGGTTCGAGCAGGCGCGTGCGCTTGTCGAGCCGGTGCGTCTCCCCGCCGATTGCTCCTGTCGGGTCCAGTTCGACGCCGAAGGGACTCGCTGGTTCCTGACCCTCGACGACGGCCGGGTGACGGGGTGGGATCTCGGATCGATCGACGAGCCCGAGGTGGAGTTGCGCTGGGCGGCGGGTGACGCACGGAAGATCGTCATGCGCGAGCTTCGGGGCACGGCCGCGCTGCAGGCCACCACGGTGGCCGCGGCGGCGGCCGACGGGCCGTACGTCGGTCCCCCCGCCCCGTTGAACCTGTCGGTCCGGCCCGAGATCGGGTCGATGCCGACCGCGCCGGGCGCCACCTTCGGCGTGCAGTACAGGTTTCGCGACGGGCCGTTCGGGCCCGTGGAGTACGTGCAGCGCTTCGCCGACGGCAGGCTGGTCGAGGAGCGGCTCGGCACGCTCGATGGGCATGACGTGACGGTCGAGGTCACCTACCGGGCGATGGCCCTCGTGCGAGCGGGCGAATGGACGGTCATCGAGGCGCTCGAAGGCGGTTCCGTGACCGGCGATCTCGGGCCGCTCGCCGCGCTCGCCGGGATCGCGGAGAGCCCGGAGTATCACGATGCCGAGCTCGCGACGGGGCCGCACATGCTCCCGCTCGCGACGCTGGGCGAGCTCGACGCCGACCCGGCGTTCGCGGCCGCGATGGAGCAACTCTTGAGCTCGACCCGATGACCACGGGCATCTCGTTCGACAACACCCGTGAGCGCATCGAGGACCAGGTCGACGAAGGTCTCTTCACGCCCGGGGCCCAGATGACGGTCGAGCTCGGCGGCGAGCGCGTCCTCGACGTCGCGATCGGCGACGCGGGGATCGGCGGTCCCATGTCGCCGGACCACGTGTTCCGCGTCTACTGCACGATCAAGCCGATCACCGCGGTCGCCGTCGCCCGGCTCGTCGACGAGGGCAGCCTCGACCTCGACGAGCCGCTCGAGCCCCGGCTCCCCGAGTTCACCGGCCTGGCAGGCGGCGTCACGCTGCGCCAGGTACTGAACCACACGTCGGGGCTGTTCCGACCGCAGGCCGTCGAGATGGAGATGCTGACCCCCGCACGACGGCAGGAGGCGATGAAGCGGGCCCGGCAGCCGAAGGGTTGGCGCCTCGGCGTCGACGCCGCGTACAGCGAGTACGTCGGCTGGCACGTGCTGGGCGCGCTGGTCGAGGGCATCACTGGCGAACGGCTGCGCGACCACCTGCGTGCCGTCGTGCTCGACCCGCTCGGTCTCGCCTCGACCTGGGTCGGCATGACCCGGGAGGAGTACCGAGCCGTTCTCCCGCGGTTGGGGGTCAACGCCGATATGCGTCACCTCGGCTCGGTTCCGATGCTGTTCGAGCGAAGCGAACGGATCTGCACCGAGACGAACCCCTCACACGGGGGCTACACGAACGCAAGCGACCTGGCCCGCTTCTACAGCGCGATCCTTGCACGCCTCGACGGCGGTGGCCCCGACGCGTTGCCGTCGGACACCACAATCGAGACGTTTACGACACCGGCGCGCCCGACCGTGTACGACAAGGTGCTCGACCGTGAGTGCTCCTACGGGCTGGGCTTCATGACCGAGCTCGGCCGGCACGCCTTCGGCGATCTTTGCAGTCCGTTGTCGTTCGGGCATTCGGGCAACGTCGGGACATCGTTCGCGTTCGCCGACCCGGAGCGTGGCCTCGCCGTGGGCGTCGTGTTCAACGGGCTCGTCGGGCACGAGGCCGCGTTCTTACGCCGTCGCGCGCTCGTCAACGCCCTCTACACCGACCTCGACGAGCACGACGCGGCGCGGCAGGAAGCTGACCGCAACGAGCAGCCGGGGCGATCCAGATTCGGTTTTCGTCGGCGAACACATCGATAACACAAGCGCTGCGTGCGCGCGCACGCTGTCGCGCGTCAAAGCGCACGTGAGAGAGACGCGCGTGAAATGTGTCCGAATGTGTGGTAGCCGTTTGCCTCCCAGGCACGCCCGATCGTGTACCGCGGCGCGTGTGCGGGTACAGGGGACCGCTTGGAAGCGGTGAACAGTCGGCGATGTGTCGGCTGGCGTTTCGAACAAGGAGGGGCACGTGGGGCGATGGAGAAGGCTCGTGGGGGGCGGACTTGTGGGCGGCGTGTTGCTCGTACGTGCGGCGGTGCCGCTCGGTGCGGCGACGTCGGTCGACCGGGTGAGCGAAGGCAACATGCGAGACGGGAATCCGTCGAGTCTCTCGACGAGCGACAGCAACTGGTATCGCGAGGACACACGCGTGGGCGGTGGTGTGACGCTCACCAAGGACTTCGCTGCGCCGGGCAACACCGTTGGACCGGCGGGACACCCGAACTTCGGGGATGGTTCGCTGGCGCTCACGACGAACAACACGACCACGGCCAAGGCCCAGCTCTTCACGTCCCATCACGTCACGGGGACACCGCTGGCGGCGATCACGAAGCTCAGCTACTACACGTACCAGTCGTCGACGACGTCGCCCGCGATCGCCGACGCGGCGTACGAGATCACGGTCGACCTCGGGGGCGGCGGCTTCACCACGCTCGTCTACGAGCCGTACCAGGGGGGTGGCGGCCCCATCGTTCCCGACACCTGGCAGTACTGGGACGCGACGAGCGGTAACTGGTGGTCGACGCGCCAGATCACGTGCGGGACGTTCTCGATCGCGCCGGGCCAAGGTGGACCTCCGTTCACCAACCCGAGCCAGGTCGGCCTCAACTGCCCGAACGCCAAGGTGATCCAAATCGGCGTCAACGTCGGGTCGAACAACCCCAACTACACCGTTGCGGTCGACGGTCTGCAGTTCCAGACCGCCACCGACGACTTCACCTGGGACTTCGGGCCGAAGTAACCCGGGG
>JAMXLJ010000122.1 GCA_024281095.1 Acidimicrobiia bacterium
TCTACGCGTGTCGTTCGCTCGCTGGCGAGTGCCTGCGGCACCGCGTTTTCTCGCTCGCTCCACTTGCTGGTCGGCTCCGCGGTTGGCCCGCCGCCGGCCGCGTGCACCGCCCGTGCCGTACACCGTCGCACTTGCGCACAGCATCCGTAGCTGACGGGGGCGTCAGGCTACCGAGTAACGTGCCCGCCGTGCGACTGCGCTACGCCGACGAGGACGAAGCGTTCCGGGCCGAATTCCTGGCATGGCTCGAAGCCAACGTGCCGCCCGACGACGTCCTGCGCCGGCCGAAGCGCTCGAGTGCCGATCTCACGGACTGGTCGCGCGAGTGGCAGCGAAAGCTCTTCGACGCGGGCTGGCTCGTGCCGGGTTGGCCTCCGGAGCTTGGCGGCCGCAACGCCACGCCGACACAGCAGATGATCTATTTCGAAGAGATGGCGAAGCGCGAGATCCCGCGCAGCATGAACCCGCAGGGTCTCGGGATCATCGCGCCGTCGATCCGCGATTACGGCACCCCGGATCAGCAAGAGAAGTTCCTCGTGCCGACCCTGCGGGCCGAGATCGCATGGTGCCTCGGCATGAGCGAGCCTACGGCGGGAAGCGACCTCGCGAGCTTGCGCACGCGCGCCACGCTCGACGGCGACCATTTCGTCGTCAACGGTCAGAAGGTGTGGACGTCCGGCGCGCACCACGCAGACTGGTGCCTCTGCTTCGTTCGCACCGATCCCGACGCGCCGAAGCACAAGGGCATCAGCGCGCTCATCATCGACATGAAGACGCCGGGTGTGGAGGCCCGCCCGTTTCCCGAGCTGAGCGAGCCCGACTACCTCGATTTCAACGAGGTGTTCTTCACCGACGCGCTCGTGCCGCGGGAGAACCTGCTTGGTGAGCTGCACAAGGGCTGGCCGATAACACAGGGGTCGCTCGCCCACGAGCGGGCGATGTTGTGGATCGACCACGCGTACATCGCGCAACGTTCCGTGCGGGCACTCGTCGCGCTCGGGAACGAAGCCGGTGCCGACGGCCGCCCGCTGCGTGAGGATGCCCGCTTCCGCGACGAGGTCGCGGGCTTCGCCATCGACGCCCAGGCGTTGATGCTCATGGGCTATCGCGGCTTCTCGAAGTTCATGCGGGGCCGTTCGTCACCGGAGCACTCGCTCCTGAAGCTCTACGGCAGCGAGACGGTGCAACGGTCGTTGCAGGCGGGCTTCGACGCGCTCGGCGCGCGTGGCGTCGACACCTCGGTCCTCGGCCCGCTGCTGTGGCGCGACGGTTCGTGGATCGTGCAGTGGCTGCGGTCGTTCAGCGCGACGATCCCCGGCGGCACGAGCGAGATCCAGCGCAACATCATCGCCGAGCGCGTGCTCGGCCTGCCCCGCGCATAGCAGGGCGGCGCCGCCGATCAGCGCTCGTTACGCTGCAGACGTGGCGCCGCTCGACCGGGCCGGGCTGATCGCGTTCGTCCCCACGACCGACCTGCCCCGCGCCCGCCGGTTCTTCGAGGACACGCTCGGCCTCCGCCACCTCGGTGACGACGCGTACGCATCGAGCTTCGACGTCAACGGCACGGTCGTGCGCGTCGTTGCCGTCCACGAGCTGCGCCCGGCGCACTTCACGGTGCTCGGGTGGATCGTCGACGACATCGCCGGCGCCGTCGACATGCTGTCCGCCCGCGGCGTCGGCTTCGAACGTTTCGACGGCATGGGCCAGGACGAGCGGGGCGTCTGGACCGCACCCGGGGGCGACCTCGTCGCGTGGTTCAAGGATCCCGACGGCAACACCCTCTCGTTGACCCAGCTCGCCCCCGACCGCTGACCGTCCGGCCCCACCCCGCGCCGACCCCGGACCCGCCGCCGGCTCGGGCGCGGGAGCGCGAACCTTGACGCCCGTGTCAGGTTCTCGCCACACTGCCCCGATGACGACGCTGCCGGCAACGATGCGAGCCGCGGTCTACAAGGGCGACCGCCGGGTCGACGTCGAGGACCGCCCCACCCCCGAGCTCGGCCCCCACGACGTGCTGCTCGAGGTGAGCCACTGCGGCGTGTGCGGGTCGGACATCCACCACGTGCTCGAGGGCTGGGGAGCGACCAACACGATCGGGGGCCACGAGTTCTCGGGCCGGGTCGTGGCGGTGGGCGACGCGGTCACCACGTGGAGCATGGGCGACGAGGTGATCGGCGGGCCGTCGGCGCGGTGCGGTGAGTGCGAGTTCTGCCTCTCCGGTCGCCCGTCGTTGTGCGCGGGGCGCGGCGCGGTGGGGGAGGGCAACAGCTTCCAAGGCGCGTTCGCCGATTTCGTGAAGGTTCGCGACGACGAGCTGCTGCGCGTACCCGCCGGCTTGTCACTGCGTCATGCCGCGCTCACCGAACCGCTCGCGGTCGCGTTGCACGGCATCACCCGCAGCGGTGTGCAGCCGGGTCAGCGCGCGCTCGTCACCGGCGCGGGTCCCATCGGATCGCTCACCGTCGCCGCGCTGATTGCGAAGGGCGTCAGCGACGTCGTCGTGAGCGAGCCGTCGGTCGCGCGTCGCGCGTTGTGCGAGCGGCTCGGAGCGCACACCGTACAGCCCGAAGCCCTCGTGCCCCCGCCGTCGCCGAACTACCTCGTCGACGAGCCCTTCGACGTCGCGCTCGAGTGTTCCGGCAACGCGCGGGCGATGGAGTCGGCGCTGAGCCAGCTCAAGCGCACGGGCACCCTCGTGCTCGTCGGCGCGGGCATCAAGCCGCCGCGCTTCGACCCGAACCGCATCTTGTTGAACGAGCTCGTGGTCACCGGGGCGTTCTGCTACGACGGCGACGGCTTCGAGGCTGCGCTGGCGCTGCTCGCGTCGCCCGGTTTCCCGCGCGACGACCTCGTCGAGCCGGACGACGTGTCGCTCGACGGCCTGCTCGGCGCGATCGAACGGCTCAGCACCGGCGAGATCCCGGCCAAGGTACTGATCGCCCCGACCCGGAGAGGGGTTCCCGCATGACGATCAACTGGACGAAGAAGCCGCGGTTCAACCACGTGGCGATGAGCGTGTCGTCGGACCTGCTCGACGCGGACGGGCGCAAGCAGCTCACCGACTTCTACGGCGAGGTCTTCGGCTGGCAGGAGCTGCCCACCGAGACCGTCGACCGGCAGAAGCTCGTCTTCGGCGCGTACCAGATCGACCAATTCGTCTTCCTGATCGCGGAGGACGAGCCGATGACGTGCCCGCGCCTCGACCACTACGGAATCGCCGTTTACGACGAAGCGGACTTCGACGGCATTCTCGAGCGTGCGAAGGCCTACCGCGACCGCGACGACCGCGTCGACATCATCGACAAGAAGGTCGACGACCACGGGATGCTGTCGATCACGAGCTGTTACGTCCGGTACCTGCTGCCGATGATGGTCGAGGTCCAGTGGTGGCAGTTCGCGGAGCAGCGGCCGGCCGGAGCGGACGCGTGACGCCTCCGACGATCAAGTACGGCGCGTTCGTCCCGCAGGGCTGGAAGCTCGAGTACTCGGGCGTAGATGCCGCGAGCGCGTGGGCGCGTTCTCAGGAGATCGCACAGCTTGCGGAGCGTCTGGGCTACGACCACTTGTGGGTGTACGACCACGTAGAGACGGTGCCGCGGCGCGAGCCGACACACGTGTTCGAGGCGTTCACGACGCTCGCAGCAGTCGCGCAGATCACGCAGACGATTGCGCTCGGCCAGTTGGTGACGTGCGCGGCCTACCGCAACGCAGGTCTGCTGGCCAAGGAGGCCGCGTGCGTCGACGTGTTCTCCGGCGGTCGGTTGATCTTCGGCATCGGCGCAGGTTGGTACGAACGCGAGTACCAGGCGTACGGCTACGAGTTCCCGCCCGCGAGCCGGCGTCTGCAGATCCTCGACGAGACGATCACCGTCGTGAAGCGGCTGTGGACGGAAGAGACCGTCAGCTTCGACGGCAAGCATCTCCACTTCGACGGCGCCTACTGCGACCCGAAGCCGCTGCAGGAACTGCCGCCGGTGTGGGTCGGCGGCGGTGGTGAAAAGGTCACCCTCGCGATCGCAGCGCGAGAGGCGGACGCAACCAACTGGCAGGTCGGCCTCGATTCCTTCGTGCACAAGTCGGACGTGCTGCGCGCGCACTGCGAACGCATCGGGCGCGAGTTCGACACGATCGTGCGCACGCACGGGCCCGACTGCCGCCTCTTCGACACGGAAGCGGACCTCGCGCGCTGGCTCGACTCTCCCGGTGGCGGCGGTCTGTGGGGCGGCGGTGATCCGGAGGAATACGTGCGCGACAACCTCGTCGGCACGGCGGAGCAGGTTGCCGAGAAGGTGCAGGCGTTCGTCGACGCGGGCTGCCGCGAGTTCGTGCTGTGGTTCCGTGACTACCCGTCGAGCGACAGCCTGGAGGGATTCGCGTCCGACGTCGTGCCCCGCGTGAGCGCCTGATCGCCGGCGCGGTCGCGCACCCGGCCGCTGGCACGGAATCACGGGCGTCCGTCGCTATCATCCGCGCGATGCCCGGTCCGGCGCGATGAAGGTCGATCCCGGCGCGCGCACCGCCGCCACCGCCGCCACCGCCACCACGGACGCCGCCGACGGTGGAGCGGCTTCGATCCGACGAGGCGGACGTACCATGTGGGCGCGCGTCGCGCCGGCGGCCGTGGCGCTCGTGCTCGTCGTGGCCGTCGTGCTGCGCTTCACCACCCGCAGTCACCTCTGGCTCGACGAAGCCCTGTCGGTGAACATCGCCCGGCTGCCGTTCGGCCGGTTGCACGCCGCGCTGCGGCAGGACGGCTCACCGCCGCTCTACTACGTGCTGCTCCACGGCTGGATCAGTGTGTTCGGCTCGAGCGACGGCGCCGTGCGCGCGTTCTCGGGTGTCGTCGGCGTGCTCACGCTGCCCGTCGCGTGGCTGTGCGGTCGCCGGATCGCGCACACCGACGACGAGCGCGCGTGGCTGCCGTGGGTCGCGGTTCTCGTCGTCGCGTCGTCGCCGTACGCGATCCGGTTCTCCACCGAGACGCGGATGTACGGCCTCGAAATCCTCCTCGTACTGCTCGGATACCTCGCGATCCGGTCCGTGCTCGACCGTCCCCGCCCGGGCAATCTGCTCGCGGTGGCCGCAGTCACGGCCGCGCTGCTCTACACGCAGTACTGGGCGCTCTATCTCGTCGGCGTCGTGGCAGTCTTTCTGCTCGCCGCAGCGCTCGTGCGTCGCGGCGATGCAACCGGTCGCGCCGCGCGCGCTGCGTTCATCGCGGTCGCGGGCGGATGTGTCGCGTTCGTGCCGTGGTTGCCCACCTTCCTGTTCCAGGTCCGTCACACGGGAACGCCATGGGGGCGGGCGGTGCTGCCGCCCACCTCGGCGAAGGACACGTTCCTCGACTTCGCCGGCGCCAACACCAGCGAAGGCTGGACGCTCGTGCTCCCGTTGCTCCTGTTGGCTCTTCTCGCGGTGTTCGGGCGCGCCGTCGACGCGAACCGCATCGAGCTCGACCTGCGTACACGGCCGGGGGTTCGCTGGGAGGCGCTGGCCGGGTTCGGCGCGCTCGCGGTTGGTTTGAGCGCGGCGTACGTGGCCGGCGCGGCATACCAGGCAAGGTATGCCGCGATCGTCTTCGGATTGTTCGCGCTCGTCGTCGCGTACGGCGTGCTCGCGTTCCCCCGTCCCGCGTTGCGCGTCGGCGCACTCGTCGTCGTCGTCGGGCTCGGGCTCGCCGGCGGTCTTCGCAACGCACGCGAAGACCGCACCCAGGCCGCCGTGGTCGCCGCCCGCATCACCGCGGCGGCCGCGCCGAACGACGTGATCGCGTACTGCCCGGACCAGACCGGCCCGGCGGTGTCGCGCCTGATCCCCGCGAGCGCGCGTCTCGCCCAAGTGGTCTTCCCGAGCCTCGCGCGGCCCGACCGCGTCGACTGGGTGGATTACAAGGCACGGAACGACTCGGCCGACACTGCGGCATGGGTCCGGAAGGTGGTGGCCCGGGCCGGCCCGCACGACGTCTGGTACGTGTACTCGGCCAACACCGTGTACGGCACCCGCTGCGAGGACATGCTCGCGGCGCTCGGTGCGGCCCGCCCCATGCAGCCGCTCGTCGCACCGAACGGGGCGAAGTACTTCGAGTACATGGGCCTGGCCCGCTTCGCACCCCCGCCGCCGACACCTCGTTGAGTTGTGAGGGTTGACGGGTTGACGGGCCACGGGGGCGTGTGAAAACGTCGTTCTCAGTGGCGCAATCCCCGTCTTCTGCGACCGCCGTCGCGTCCCGGCTCGTCGAGCGCTCGCTGGATCGCCAGCGCGAGAAGTCGGAACGCGAGGTCGCGCAGCTGTTGCGGGCGGCGGAACGAGTGCTCGCGCAGCGCGGCTACGCGGGCCTGCGGATCGACGACGTGCTCGCCGAGGCGGGCCTGTCGACCCGCGCCTTCTACCGGCACTTCCGCGGGCGCTCCGAGCTGTTCCTGGCGTTGTTCGAGCACGAGTCGGCGCGCGCGATGGAGCGGCTCGCCGGGAAGGTCGAGTCGCATGCCGATCCCGAGGACCGGGTGCGAGGATGGATCGAGGCCAACCTCGCTCTCGCGTTCGACGCGCGCCTCGCGCGCCGCACCCGCCTGTTCCTGCTCGAGCGGGCCGAGATGGCACGCGAGTTCCGCGACGAGGTGCGCCGGTGCGTGCGGTCCGTGCTCGCGCCGCTCGAGCAGGCGATCGCGGACGGCCGCGACGCGGGCCAGTTTCCCGCCGCGGACCCTTCGGGTGACGCGCTCGCGATCCACCACCTGTGCGCGGGGCTGCTGCAGGACGAGCTGCTCGGCCTCGGCGAGCTCGGCCGGAGCGACGCTCTCGCGCTCGCGACACGCTTCGCTCTGGGCACCTTGCGGGGCCCGACGGCACCCGAGCACCCGCCGGTGCGCGCGGCGGCCCATCGTCGGTCGCGCCCGGCCTCGACGACTTCGAAGGGGAAGACATGACGGCATTGGTCAACTCGGCCGACTCGCACGTGGTGGAACCACTCGACTTGTGGCAGCAACGCCTGCCCAGGCATCTCCGCGACCGGGCGCCCCGGGTTGCGGAGGTGGACGGGAAATGGGTCTTTCTCGTGGAGGGGATGCCGCCGCGACGGATGGGTGGTCCGTCGACCAATACCGACGGCAAGGCGGGCGGCGAAGGCGCGGCCGCGAGTCAGGAATCGCGGTTCCGTGCGGGCGGGTGGGACCCCGACGAGCGCGCCCGTGACCTCGACGCCGACGGCGTGTGGGGTGAGGTGCTGTATCCGACGATCGCCCTCTTCGGGTTCATGATCCCCGATGCGGAGCTGCGCATGGAGACCGCGCGCGCGTACAACGACTGGCTCGCCGAGACGTTCTCGGCCGCGTCGAAGCGCTTCGCGGGTGCCGCGATGATTCCGGTGCAGGACGTCGACGCCGCGGTCGACGAGATCGAGCGGGTTGCCGCGCTCGGTCTGCGCTCGGTGATGCTTCCGATGCACGCGCCGGCGGAGCGGCCGTACAACTCGGCCGACTACGACGCGGTGTGGGCGGCCGCGTCGCACCACGGCATGCCGTGCTCGTTCCACGTGGGCACAGGCTCGAGCCCGTGGACGGAGCGCGGTCCGGGCGGCGCGGTCATCAACTACGTCGAGGTCGGGCTGGGTGCGCAACGCACCCTGGCGTACCTCGCCGCGTCCGGTGTGCTCGAGCGCTTTCCGGAATTGCACGTCGTGATGGTCGAGTGCGGCGCGGGATGGCTCTCGTGGCTGCTCGAGCGGATGGACGAGGCGTTCGAGGAGCACGCGCAGTGGGTCAATCCGAAGCTCCCCGAGCCGCCGAGCTCCTACGTGCGCCGCCAGGGCCACGTGACGTTCGGCAACGACGCGGCCGGCGTGGTCAACCGGTCGTTCACCGGGGTGGAGGCGCTGCTGTGGGCCTCGGATTACCCGCATCCGGAGGGAACGTGGCCGCACACGCGCGAGACGCTCGATCGGATCTTCAACGACGTGAGCGCCACGGAACGGCGGACGATCACGTACGAGACCACGGCGGCGCTCTACGGGCTCGAGGCCCCCGCCTGAGACCGACGAGCCGTCGGGGATGTCGCTTCCACCCGCGGTGCGCGTACGCGATCGGCGTCTGCGGCACGGTCGAGCCGGTCCCGTTCGCGACCATACGAGCCTGGACGGACGGGGGACTGACATGAGGAGGTTGGCGATGGCGTCCGCGTGCGTGGTCGCCGTGGGGGCGCTGCTCGCCGGTTGCGGTGGCGGCAGCAGCGGCGGCAGCACGAGCCGCAAGACGCTGCCGAACGACGTCGTGCCGACCACCGAGGTGAACCCCGGGACCACCACGACGACCCGGCCGAAGCAGAAGGTCACGCTCACACCGGCATCCGGTCTGACCGAGGGGCAGATCGTCCAGGTCGCAGCCAAGGGTTTCAAGCCCAATGCCAAGGGGCTGCTCGTGCTCGAATGCGTGGACAAGCCCGACTCCGGCGTGGGCGACTGTAACTTCGGCCACCCGGCGGCCGACGCCGACGGGAGCGGCAACGTCTCGACGGCGTTCACGGTCACGAAGGGGCCCGTCGGCAGCAACAAGAACATGTGCTCGGCATCGCTGAAATGCCTCGTCGTCATCACTGAGCCGACGCCGAATGGCGACAACGGGACGGCCCCGATCGACTTTGCTCCCTGACGCGCCGTCTAATCGGCCGGGCTGATCGGTCGGGCTGATCGGCTGGGCTGTCTTGCGCGGTGGGCCCCCGCGCGGCAGGCTTCCGTCACTGACACGCGTGTCAGCGCTTCGGGGTTGCCGTTCGGGGGGCCGGCACGGCGCGTGGACGACGGGTTGCCGTCCACGGGTCCGTGCCACTCGGTTGATCGTGGAGGAATCGTGAGAGCGGAAGGCCGGCTTCGCACGACGCGCGGAGTGTTGGGACTCGTCATCGGCTTCGTCGTCGTGGCGTCGCTCCTCACGGCGTGCGGGGGGAGCTCCGGGAAGGGCAAGGGGTCGTCGAGCACGACCGCCGCGCCAGCCGGGAAGACCGCGGGGCTCGGTGTCGGCGTGACGCCGACGGAGATCAAGCTCGGCGTCGCGCTCGTGGACTTCAACTGCGTCAAGCAGTTCGTCGACTCCATCCGCGTCGATCAGGACAAGGTGTACCAGTCGTTCATCGACGACATCAACGCAAAGGGTGGGATCGCGGGCCGCAGGATCGTGCCGGTGTACGACAACTACTGTCCGATCGGCAACGCCGGCGCCCTCTCCGTGTGCACCAAGCTCACCGAGGACGACAAAGTCTTTGCCATCACCGGAAACCTGTTCGACTCGTCGGGTGACGCGCAGACCTGTATCGCGAAGCAGCACGACCGCATCCTGCTGTCGTTCAACATGACCCAACCGATCATCGACCGTTCGCCACCGGGGCTCATCATCTATCCGGGCGCCACGAACGAACGGACGGTGCGGGTCGTCCTGGAGCTCCTGCAGAAGCAGGGCACGCTCAGAGGCAAGCGGGTCGCCGCGATGGGCGCCACCCAGGAAGCGAGCACCGTCAACCAGGTGATCGTCCCCGGGTTGCGAAGGATCGGCGCAATCCCCGCGACACCCGCCGTTCTGTCGATCAGCGGCTCCGACACCACTGCCGCGCTCACACAGCTCGACAGCTTCATCGAGCGTTGGAAGGGCGATCATGTGGATGCCGTGTTCCTCTCGGGTGACGAGGTGTCCTCGAAGCAGTTCGTCACGAAGCTGAAGACGGCGATGCCGAACGTGCAGCTCTACGTCGACAACACCGACGTCAAGACGCCGGCCCAGGACGCGGTCAAGTCGGGCGTGAAGCCGAACCCCTACGAGAACATCACGTCGGCTGGGGGGCCGACGCCGCAGGAGTACGACCAGTCCGAGCACTGGCGCTACTGCGCGGCGATCTACGAGAAGTACACGGGGAAGCGCGCGCCGAATGCCGAGGAGGTCGTGCCCGGGCCCGACGGCAAGACTCTCGACACGAACGGCTCCATCAACGACGCGTGCCAGGTGCTGTCCCTGTTCCACGACATCGCGGCACGGGTGGGGACGAACCTCAACAACGCGAATTGGGTCGCGACGGTCGACAGCTTCGGTCACGTCGACAACAAGGGCTCGGGACAATTCGCGTCGTTGCGGAAGGGAAAGTACGACATCGAGGACACGTTCCGTCTCGAAGCGTTCGACTCGTCCATTCCCCAAATGGGCAACTGGCGGGCCGTGACGGCGCTGGAGAACATCACGGGATAGGCCCGGTCGTGGACGAGACCCGCCAGGCGCCGGGCGACGTCGCCGCACTCGCGGCGGCGGTGCTCGACGAGGAAGCTGCCCGGCAAGAGGCGCAGGCGCGCGCCAGGGAACAGGTGATCTTCCCGGACGAGCTGCTTCCGGGCGTCGACTCCGAGCCGGTGACGTGGCGTCAGGCGTTCGCGCGCGGCGGTGCGCGCATGTTCGTCGTGCTCGGGCTGATGATCTCGCTCGACCAGCTGACGCTCAACGCGGTCCAGGCGATCACTCCCGAGCTACGCAGCACGTTCCACATCAGCAGCGGGAGCGCGGTGTTCATCGGCACGGCGTCGGGCCTGTTCTACGCGCTCGGGGCCGTCCCGATGGGCTGGCTCGCCGACCGGTTCCGTCGTGTGCCCATAGCGGGCGTCGCCAGCCTCGTCGCCGCGCTGTTCACGTTCCTCACCGGTGTGGCCCTGAACGTGTTCATGTTCTTCTGGATGGTGTGTTTCACCGGCATCGCGAAAGCGAGTGGCCTCGCGGTGCACCCGCCACTCATCGCCGACAACTATCCGATCGGGATCCGAGCCCGGATGGCGGCGTCGATGAACGTCGGCCAGCAGATCATCGGCAACGTCAGCCCGGTGCTCGTGGGCGCGATCGCCGTGTGGATCGGTGGCAAGGAAGGCTGGCGCGGCGCGTTCCTGCTGTTCGCCATCCCGGGCGTCGTCCTCGGCCTCGCCGCTTTCCTCATGCGCGAGCCACCGCGGGGCCAGTTCGAGAAGGACGACGTGCTCGGCGAGGTGATCGAGGACGACAATCCGGCCCACCCGTCGATGGAGGCCGCGTTCGCGCGGCTGAAGAAGATCGCCACGGTGCGGACCTCGATCGCCGCCTTTGCCGCGCTCGGATTCGGCGTGTTCGCGCTCGGGAGCCTCCAGGTGCTGTACCTGAACGACACGCTCCACGTGCACAGCCTTCTGCGCCGCGGCGCGATCCTCAGCATCGCGGGTTACACCGCGGTTCCCTTCCTGTACCCGGTCGGCGCCTACTTCGATCGGACGTACCGGAAAGACCCCGCCAAGGCGCTCGTGCTCGTGGGACTGCTCCTCCTGCCTTCCGCGCTCTTCACACCTCTGCAGGTGTCGACGCACAGCGTCACCTGGTTCATCATCTTCGGCATCCCGCAGGCGGTGCTCACCGCGTGCGCGTTCGCGATGGTGACGCCGGTGCTCCAGGCCGTGTGCCCGTATCGGCTGCGCGGGCTCGGCATCGCCATGGGCGTCATGTACGTCGTGCTCATCGGCGGCTTCGCCGGCGGGGTGCTCGCCGATTTCTTCACGAACGCGATCGGTGTGCGTGGGGCCGTGCTCGTGGTCGGCGTCCCGACGACCGTCATCGGTGCGCTGCTCCTCATGAACGGCGCCCGATTCATCCGTCACGACCTCTCGCTCGTGGTCGAGGAGCTCCTCGAAGAGCAGGAGGAGTACCGGAAGCGGCACGAGCTCGGGCAGGCGCCACCGGTGTTGCAAGTGGCCAACATCGACTTTTCGTACGGGCCCGTGCAGGTGCTCTTCGACGTGAACTTCGAGATCGCGCGCGGTGAGTGCGTCGCCCTGCTCGGTACGAACGGCGCGGGCAAGTCGACGATCCTGCGCGTCGTGAGCGGCCTCGAGGTCCCGGAACGCGGCGTCGTGCGGCTCAACGGGCGCAACGTGACGTACGTCGCGCCCGAGCAGCGGGTGCGTCTCGGAATCGTGTCGCTTCCCGGCGGCAAGGGGGTGTTCCCGAGTCTGACGGTCGCACAGAACCTCGCGGTGAGCGCGTGGCTGGGCGGAGGCGGGAAGGACGCGGTCGAGCAGCGCATCGACAGCGTCATGGTGTTCTTTCCCGAGCTCGACGAGCGGCGCAAGCAGCCGGCGGGGAGCCTCTCGGGCGGCCAGCAGCAGATGCTCGCCCTCGCGCGGGTGCTCATCCACACGCCCGAGATCCTCCTGATCGACGAGCTTTCGCTCGGGCTCGCCCCCGTGGTCGTGCAGCGCATGCTGCAGGTCGTCGACGAGCTGAAGGCCCGGGGCCAGACGATGGTCATCGTGGAGCAGTCGCTCAACGTCGCGCTGGAGATCGCCGACCGCGCGATCTTCCTCGAGAAGGGGCAGGTGAAGTTCGAGGGCGCGGCGCAGGATCTTCTCGCGCGCGAGGACCTCGCCCGGGCGGTGTTCTTCGGGAGCGAGGGCGGGTGATGTTCGCGTCGCTGCTGCAGCCGCACATCTGGACCGCGAACCTGCTCGTCATCGGATTGGTGCGCGGCCTCATCGTGTCGCTGATCGCGATGGGCATCGTGCTCGTCTACCGCTCGAGCCGGGTGATCAACTTCGCGGTCGCCGACCTCGGCGTGCCGTGTGCCGCGCTGTTGGCGATCATGGTGGCGAAGCAGCACTGGCCCTACTGGCCGGCCCTCGTGATCGCGGTCCTCACGGGTGCGATCGCCGGCGCCGTCGTGGAGATGGCGGTGATCCGCCGGTTGTTCCGGGCGCCTCGGGTGATCGTGCTCGTCGCGACGATCGGTGTCGCCGAGCTCGCACGCGCGGTGACGCTCACCTTGCCCGGCTACCGCACCGGGCGGTTCCAGACCGCCTACCCGAGCCCGATCACGAGCGAGTGGCACCTCGGGAGCGTCACCCTCAAGGGCTCCCAACTGCTCGCTGTGATCATCGTGCCGATCATCACGTTCGCACTGTGGTGGCTGCTCGGGCGTACGCGGTTCGGGGTGGCCGTGCGCGCGTCGTCGACCAACTCCGACCTCGCCCGGCTCACCGGCGTGAGCCCGAAGCTCATGTCGACCGCGATCTGGACGATCGCAGGCTTTCTCTCGGCGGTCGCGATCATCCTGTACGCCACGGAGCAGGGCTCGTCGGATCTGGTTTCGGTGGGACCGGAGACGCTGCTGCTCGGTCTCACCGCGGCCCTCATCGGCGGGATGCGGTCGTTCCCGCGCGCCATGGCGGGCGCGGCGGGAATCGGCGTCCTCTACCAGATCCTGGTCTACAACTACCCGAACACGGTCGGCCTCGTGCAGTTCGTGTTGCTCGTCGTCGTGCTGGTGCTCGTCGCGAGGATGAGCCGGTCCGACGACTCGGGAGCGGAGAGCTTCTCGTTCGCACCCCGCGTCGCCGCGGTGCCGGAACGGATGCGACAGATCTGGTGGGTGCGGCGCATGCCCCAACTCGTCGCCGGGCTCGCGCTCGCCATCGCGATCGCGCTGCCCCTGGTGGTGCGGGAGTCGTTCCACCACCAGACCTACTCGATCGTCCTCGGATTCGCAGTGGCCGCGATCTCGGTCACCGTGTTGACCGGCTGGGGCGGCCAGCTGTCGCTGGGCCAGATGGCCTTCGCCGGCATCGGCGCGTTGAGCGCAGCCGCGTTCGTGCGCGGGGTCTCGTTCAACATCGGGTGGCGGTCGACGCGATTTCTGAAGGGCTCGATACCCAAGGTGCCGTTCGTCCCGGCGCTGTTCCTCGGCGCGCTCGTCGCGTGCCTCATCGCGGTGGCCGTCGGCGCGGGCGCGTTGCGCGTGAAGGGCCTGCTGCTCGCGATCAGCACGATGGCGTTCGCGATCGCGGCGCAGGCCTACATCTTCCCCCGGCCCATCTTCGCGGGCATCGAAGGGTCGCTCACCGTGCAGCTCCCGCGCGGGAAGCTCGGGCCGGTCGACCTCGCGAACCTCAACCGCAACTACTACTACTTCACGCTTGCGGCACTCGTGCTCGTGTTGATCGTCGTGGGCCACCTGCGACGCACCGGCGTGGGCCGCACGATCATCGGCGTGCGGGAGAACGAGCCTGCCGCGTCCGCCTTCAGCGTCTCGCCGACCCGGGCCAAGCTGACCGCGTTCGCGGTGGCGGGGTTCGTCGCCGGTCTCGGCGGTGCGCTGCTCGGCGGGGCGGTCGTCACCATCGGCTACACCGAGCGCTTCTTCCGCATCGAGGACTCGTTGACGGTTGTCTCGGTCGCGGTGATCGGCGGGTTGGGGAGCCTGGCGGGAGCGGTCGCCGGCGCGCTGTGGGTCGTGGGCCTGCCGTCGTTCTGGCCGAGTAACCGCACCGTGCCGCTGTTCACGTCGAGCATCGGGTTACTCATCATCCTGCTCTACATCCCGGGCGGGTTCACGCAGATCGGGTACTGGTTCCGAACGTCGATCATCAACTGGCTGGAGAAGCGACTCCCGGCCGCGCCGGTCAAGACGGTCACCGCGCCGCCGGCGTCGCTCACGCGTGCCGCGTCGCTCGAACCCGTGTCCGTGAACGCGGACGGCTGCGTGCTGTCGACCACCGGGCTGACCGTCAGCTTCGGCGGGATCGTCGCGGTGAACGAGGTCGACTTCCGCGCCTACCCGGGAGAGGTCATCGGCCTCATCGGCACGAACGGAGCCGGCAAGTCGACGCTGCTCAACGCCATCGGCGGGTATGTGCCGAGCTCGGGCCGGGTGGACCTCCTCGGCAAGGAGGTGGCCGGTCTACCGGCCCACCGGCGGGCCCGCCACGGGCTGGGCCGCACCTTCCAGGCCGCGACGCTGTTCCCCGAGCTCACCGTGCGCGAGACCGTGCAGCTCGCGCTCGAGGCCCGACACGCCACCTCGTTCTGGGGATCGTTGCTGTGGCTGCCGCGCGCGACGCGGGCCGAACGTACGAAACGGGCCGAGGCAGCCGAGCTGATCGACTTCCTCGGCCTCGGTCGCTACGCGGACCGATTCGTCGCCGAGCTGTCGACGGGCACCCGCCGCATCGTCGAGCTGGCCACGGTGCTCGCGGTCGCGCCGCGTGTGCTGTGTCTCGACGAACCGACGGCGGGCGTCGCGCAGCGCGAGGCCGAAGCGTTCGGCCCGTTGATCAAACGGGTCCAGCACGAGCTCGACGCGACGCTCGTCGTCGTCGAGCACGACCTGCCGCTCATCCTCAGAATCTCCGACCGCGTCTACTGCATGGAGGCGGGGATGGTCATCGCCGAGGGACCGCCCGACGAAGTACGCGAGAACCCCGCGGTCATCGCGTCGTATCTCGGCACCGACGAGCGGGCCATCAAGCGCAGCAACGCCTGAAACGGTTCCGGCGTCAGTTCGCCGCGACAGTGCGCGTGAAGTGACGCCGGATCGGATCGCGGTATCGCGCTAGCCTGCCGCGGTGCCCGATCACCCGAAGTCGTTCTTCCTGTCGCCCGAGATCCATCGGTACCTCGTCGAGCACGGCACGCCTCCGGATCCGCTGCAAGAGGAGCTGATCGCGGAGACGGCGAAGCTCGGTGGCATCGCCATGATGCAGATCGCACCGGAACAGGGCGCGTTCATGACGATGCTCACGCGCCTGATCGGCGCGACGCGCGCGATCGAGATCGGCACGTTCACCGGGTACTCGGCTCTGTGCGTCGCGCGGGGCCTCGGGCCCGGCGGCCGGCTGCTGTGCTGCGACGTGAGCGAGGAGTGGACGTCCATCGGCCGCCGCTATTGGGAACGCGACGGCGTGGCCGACCGCATCGAGCTTCGCCTCGGTCCCGCGCTCGACACGCTCCGCTCGTTGCCCTCCGACGCGTCGTTCGACATGGCCTTCATCGACGCCGACAAGCAGAACTACGCGAACTACTACGGCGAGGTGCTGCCTCGGCTGCGGCCCAACGGTGTGCTCCTCGTCGACAACGTCCTGTGGGGTGGCCGGGTGGTGGACCCCGACGCCGACGACGCCGACGTCAAGGCGATCCGGGCGTTCAACGACCAGGTCGCGGCCGACGATCGGGTCGACGCGGTGATGCTGCCGTTGGGCGACGGCCTCACTCTGGCTCGCAAGCGGGCCTGACCCCGGCGGACGCCCCGGGCAAGGCTTAACGCACGATCGGTTCGGGTACCGCGCGCGTCCGAACACCGCTGCGTCGTCGTTTCGTGCCCGAGGAGTCGCGCCGTGAGCACCGAGTCGCCCAGCCGCCCGCGTGAAGTGGTCCACGAGGTCGCCCAGCGTCTCCGGGCCGAGGAAGAGGAGTACGCGGATGGGAAGCCGCGCCCGCTGGGCGGCTACGCGACGTTGCTGTCGGGTTACGCCACGGGTGTGGGAGCGCTCGCCTGGGCAATTCGCCGCCGTGGTGCCCTTCCCGAGCGCATCCCGGCCGGCGACCTCGCGCTTCTCACGGTGGCGACCCACAAGCTGAGCCGTCTCGTCGCCAAGGACTCGGTGACCGCGATCGTGCGCGCGCCGTTCACCCGCTTCGAGGAATCCATCGGTGAGGGAGAGGTCAACGAGGAGGTGCGGGGCACCGGAGTACGCCATGCCGCCGGTGAGCTGCTCACGTGCCCGTTCTGTCTCGGTCAGTGGATCGCCACGGGGTTCGTCGGGGCGTACGTGCTCGCGCCGCGTGCGACGCGCGCCGTGGCGTCGGTCTTCGCCATCCTGGCCGGCAGCGACGCGCTGCAGTTCGCCTACGCCGCTCTCCGCAAGGCCGAGTCGTGAGCGTCGCCGGCCGTCCCGCCGCGCTGTTCGACGTCGACGGCACGCTCGTGGACACCACGTATCTGCACGCGGCCGCGTGGCGGCGCGCGTTCCTGTCGCAGGGCTTCGACGTGACGACGGCGCGCATCCACCGGATGATCGGTGCCGCGTCCGAACGCTTGATGCGTCAGTTGATCGGGGAGGTCAACGGCGACGTGCGCGCCGCGTGGCGCGAGGAGTACTACCGGGCATGGCCGGAGATCCGTCCGATCCCCGGCGCGGGCCGCCTGATCCGCAAGCTGCACGACGTCGGTGTTGCGGTCGTCCTGGCGTCGTCGTCCGAGCAGGAAGATCTCGACGCATCCCGCCGGGCCCTCGGCTGCGACGATGCCATCGACGCGGCGACGTCCGCGGCCGACGTCGACGAAGCGAAGCCGGAGCCCGGGGTGTTCCTCGCCGCGTGCGAGCGGGTCGGGGCCGTTCCCGCGACCGCGATCGCGATCGGCGACGCGGTCTGGGACGTCGTGGCCGCGGATCGCGCCGGGATCGGCTGCATCGGCGTGCGTAGCGGCGGAGTCTCGCCCGCCGAGCTCCGCGACGTGGGCGCGCTGGCGGTCTACGAGGACGTCGGTGAGCTCGCCGACGACTTCCGCAACTCCCCGTTGGCCGCCCTCCTCACCGTCCCGACGTAGTCACATCGGGTTGGTGCGCAGGAATCCGTAGATGCTCGTCCACTTGTCGCGCAGCTCCGCGGGGAGCTCGTGGATCGTGCCCAGCTGACGCGCGCCCCACACGATCTCGGCGGTGCGCTCCACGAGCGCCGCGATCTTCATCGCGTGAGCGGGGTTCACGCCCACGGTGAGGAGGCCGTGATTGGCCATCAGCACCGCGCTGCGATCGCCGACGTGCTTGGCCACCTCGTCGGCCAGCGCGTCGCTGCCGGTCTCCTTGTACTCGGCGACGGGCACGTCGCCGCCGACGTACACCTGGAACTCCTCGATCACCGCGGGAATCGGCTGGCGGACGACCGCGAACATGCTGGCGAACTTGGCGTGCGAGTGGATCACCGCGCCGACGTCGTCGTGCAGGCGCAGGGTCGTGCAGTGCAGCGCCTTCTCCGACGTGGGCCCACGTGTGCCTTCGAGGACGTTGCCGTCGGGGTCGCACACGACGAGATCCTCGAGCGTCATCGTCTCGTAGGGGAGTGACGACGGGGTGAGGAGGATGTTGCCGTCGGGGAGACGGGCCGACAGGTTGCCCGACGTGCCCTCGACGAGACCCGTCCGCAGCATCTCCTTCGCCGTGGCAAGGAGCATCTCCTTGAGCTGCGGGGCACTCAGGTCTTTCGCTGCCATGTCACGCTCCTCTGGTGGTCGCCCGTTCGAGTACCTCGGGGTTGCAGATGTGCTGCGGTCGCTCGCCGTCGAGCAGGCGCCGGAGGTCGTCGGCGATCAGTCGCGAATGGTTCGCCTCGGTGTCGTAGGTGGCGCCACCGATGTGCGGGGTGAGCACGACGTTGCTCATCGAGCACAGCGGATGGTCGGGAGCGATGAACTCGCCGATGAAATGGTCGAGGCCGGCGCCGCCGAGATGGCCCGACTGCAACGCGGCGACGAGCGCGTCCGTGTCGTGCATCATCGCCCGCGCCGTGTTGACGAAGACCGCGCCGTCCTTCATGCGTGCGAACTGCTCGGCGCCGATCATGCCTTCGGTCTCGGGCGTCACGATCGCGTGCATCGACACGACGTCGGCTTCCGCGAGCAGGTCGTCGAGGGAATGGGTGGCGTCGGGGGAGTAGGGGTCGTACGCGATCACCCGCATCCCGAGACCCTCGAGGCGCCACTTCGTCGCCCGTCCGACGGCACCGAGCCCGATGAGGCCGGCGGTCTGGCCCGACAGCTCCCAGGCCCGGAACCGCTGGTAGGGGATCGTGCCGTCGCGATACGTCTGGCCTTCACGCACGTCGCGGTCGGCCGCGACCACCCGGCGATTCACCGCGAACAGCAACGCGACGGTGAGCTCGGCGACCGCGTCGGCATTGCGCCCCGGTGCCCGCAGCACCGGGATGCCCCGCTGGGTCGCGGCGGGGATGTCGACGTTGTTCGGGTCCCCCCGGCAGGAGCCGATGGCCACGAGGGGTAGCTCGAGCACGGGGCCTTTCACGCTGTCGCTCTCGACGATGACGATGTCGGCGTCCTCGGCCTGGATCCGTTCGGCCAGCTGCTCGGAGTTGTAGAGGCGGATGGGCTCCTGCTCGATCCAGGGGTCGTAGACGACCTCGGCGAGCTCCTGCAGCGTCTCGAGGCCCTCCCCGCGAAAGGGGGCCGTGACCAGCGCCTTGTGTCGTCCGTCGTCTCGGAGGGTCATGGGCGGCAGTCTCGCGCGAAATTGCGTTCCCTGACTATCGTGTCAGGTTGCTCACGTCTGTCGGGGGGCTGCCTTGCCAATCCACTACGAGAAGAACGACGAGCACATCGTCCTCATCACGATCGATCGTCCGGACGCGCGCAACTCGGCCGACATGGAGCATTTCAAGCTCCTGCGCGAGGCGTGGGAACGCTTCAACGACGATCCGGACGCGTGGGTGGCGATCATCACCGGCGTGGGCGACGCGTTCTTCACCGGCGCCGACCTGAAGCGCTACATCCCCGAGATCACGAAGCTGCAGAAGCAGATCGCCGACGAGGGCCTCACCGAGATCAACGGGTACCGGCTCGACGACGGTACGCGCGCCGTCCTGCGGAACGTGCCGATCTACAAGCCGATCATCGCCGCGGTGAACGGCTTCTGCACTGCGGGCGGCATGGAGATGCTCGGCGGCATCGACCTGCGGATCGCGTGTCCCGAGGCGAAGTTCGCGGTGATGGAGCCCAAGCGCGGCCTCTTCGCCGGGGGCGGCACGACGGTGCGCCTGCCCCGGCAGATCCCGTGGCCGCAGGCGATGGAGTTCCTCCTGTGCGCGGATCTCATCCCGGCACAGCGAGCGTTCGAAATGGGTCTGCTCAACGCGGTCGTGCCCCGCGACGAGTTGCTCGACACCGCCTACGAGCTCGCCCGCCGCATGACTGCGAACGCGCCGCTCGCGGTCCAGGCCACGAAGCAGAGCGCGCTCCAGGGCCTGTACCACGACGAGGACACGACGCGAGCGTTGCGCGAGGCCGTGAAGTCGCTGGCGGAGGTGCTGCAGCACGCAGAAGCAGCGGGTCCCGACGGTCAGTCCTCCGCGCTGAAGGGTGCGATCGAGGTCCTCGATGGCTTGACGAAGGAGCTGCGGACGCCCTTCGAGAAGGAGAGTCGTATCTCGTCGCGCATCTTCCAGACCGAGGACGCCAAGGAGGGCCCGAAGGCGTTCGCCGAGAAGCGCAAGCCGAACTGGCAGGCGAGGTAGCCGTCATGGCGAGAGGCAACGTCGACCCGCGGACGCCGTGCATCATCGGTGTCGCGCAGCACACCTGGCATCCCGACGAGGTGGGGCAGGAGGGCGCGCCGGAGCCGCTGCTGATGTGGGAGACGGTCGCGCGCTCGGCGGCGGACGACACGACTGCCGGGTCGAGAGCGCTGGAGACGCTCGACAGCGTGCAGATCGTCTTCTGTCAGACATGGCAGTACGACGACGCGGTCGAGCGTCTGACACAACGCATCGGCGCGCAACCGCGTTCGCGTTACTACTCCGGCATCGGTGGCACGACACCCCAGGTGCTCGTCTCGCAACAGTGCGAGGCGATCCTGCGCGGCGATGTCGACCTCGCGCTCGTCACGGGCGCCGAGGCCCTCGCGACACAGCGCCTGTACAAGAAGCGGGGCGAACGCCCGTCGTACAGCTTCAAGCCCGACGAGAAGCGCCCGTATCCGTGGGAGGCGCCGTTCCACCCCGCCGAGGTAGCGCACGACGTCTTCCAGGCCTGGCTCACGTTCGCGATCTTCGACAACGCGCGCCGCGGCCACCTCGGCGTCCCGCTCGAGGAGTACCGCCGTCAGATCGGAGCGCTTCTCGCACCGATGACCGAGATCGCGGCGAAGAACCCGCACGCGTGGTTCCGCAACCCCCGCTCGGTCGACGAGCTCATCACCCCGTCGCCCGACAACCGCATGGTCGGCTATCCGTACACGAAGTACATGGTGTCGATCATGGACGTCGACATGGCCGCCGCGGTGATCCTTGCCAGCGAGGCGAAGGCTGACGAGCTCGGCGTCCCGGTCGAGCAGCGCGTCTACCCGCGTGGCTGGTGCTACGCGACCGACCCGACATATCTCGCCGAGCACGACGACATGTGGCGTTCGCCGGCGATGGCCGCGGCGAGCGGCGAGGCATTGCGACTTGCGGGAATCGGCGTCGACGACGTCGCGCGCTTCGACCTCTACAGCTGTTTCGGCAGCTCGGTGAACTTCGCCCGTGACGCCCTCGGGTTGCGCGACGGTGACGATCGGCCGCTGACCGTCACCGGCGGTCTTCCGTACCACGGGGGGGCCGGCAGCAACTACATGACCCACTCGATCGCGCAGATGGCGACCGAGCTGCGGCAGGCGCCCGGGTCGAACGGGATGGTCAGCGGCGTCGGGATGCACATGACGAGGCACGTCTACGGCGTCTATTCGACGACGCCCGGCCCGGTCGCTGCGCCCGAGCAGGCCGCGGTGCAGCGGGCACTCGACGAGGGCGGCCACGTACCGATCGTCGAGGAGCACGCGGGCCCCGCGACCGTTGTCGCGTACTCGGTGGTGCACGGGCGCGAGGGGCCCGAATGGGGTGTCGCAGTGTGCGACGTGCCCGGCGGCGGTCGCTGCTACGCCAAGCTTGTCGACGCCGACCTGTTGGCCGGGGCCGAGCGGGACGAGCTCGTCGGAACGCAGCTGAAGCTCGAGACCCGCACGGTCCCGTTGATGACGGGCGGCGAAGGCCGTCAGAACGTCGTGGTGGGCTGACCCCCGACATTCCGGCGTCACTTTCCGCGCACTGTGCGCGTGAAGTGACGACGAAATCCGGGACGCCGGCGGACCTCAGCGTTCTGGCGTCATTCTCCGCGCACTGTGCGCGTGAAGTGACGCCAGATCAGGAGCGGGGCAGGCCGAGGATGCGCTGCGCGATGACGTTCTTGTTCACCTGTGTCGTGCCGCCGGCGATCGTGACCGCACGCGAGTAGACCGCGTCGCGCCCCCAACGGCCGCGGTTGGCGTCGGGGCCCAGCACGTCGCCCGCCACCTCGCCGAGGTGTTGCTCGGTCTCGCTCCACACGAGCTTCGCGACGCTGGACTCGGGGCCCATCGGACGTCCGTGCAACGCGCCGGAGATCGCCCGGTCGGCGAGGAGCTTCAGGTACTCCGCCTCCAGGTAGACGCGGGCGAGCTTGCGCCGCAGTACCGGGTCGTCGGACGCGTGCCGGCCGCCGCCGATGGGTGTCTGCTTCGCGAGGTTCAGGAGGTCGACCACCTTCGAGCGCAGCCCGAGGTGCAGGTTCGCGACCCCGGCCCGTTCGTACGCGAGGGTGCTCATGGCGACGCGCCAGCCCTCGTTCAACGGGCCGAGCAACGCCTCCTTGGGGACGCGCACGTCGTCGAAAAAGATCTCGTTGAACTCGCGCTCGCCGGTGATCGTGACGAGGGGGCGCACCTCGACACCGGGCAGGGTCATGTCGACGAGAAGGCACGAGATGCCGCGGTGCTTGGGCGCGGACGGATCGGTGCGGACGAGCAGCTCGCACCAATTGGCGAGGTGCCCCAGGGTGTTCCACGTCTTCTGACCGTTGACGACGAAGTGGTCGCCGTCGAGCACGGCCGACGTCTTCAGCGACGCGAGGTCCGAGCCCGCGTCGGGCTCGGAGAAGCCCTGGCACCAGATGTCGTCGCCGCGCAGCATCCGGGGGAGGAAGCGGCGCTTCTGGTCCTCGGTGCCGTGCTCCATGATCGCGGGGGCGATGTTCGACAGGCCGATGACGTTGACCGTGCCGGGTGCCTGCGCCCGGTGCATCTCCTCGCTGAAGACGACCTGTTCCATGATGCCGGCCCCGCGTCCGCCGTACTCCGCCGGCCACGCGATCGCGGCGTACCGCGCTTCGGCGAGGCGTCGGTTCCACTCGCGCAGTCGCTCGAACTGCGCCGGCTCGGAGCTCATCACCGACGCGCCCCGCAGGTCGTCGGTCAGGTTCTCGGCCAGCCAGCCCCGGAACTCGCTGCGGAATGCCTCGGGTTCCTCGGGATAGGTGAAGTCCATGTCTTCTCGCTCAGTCGATCGGCTACTCGTGTTTGGCCGCGAGGTCGCGGGCTTTCGCGGCGGCGGCCTCCTCGGCCCGGCGCACGTTCTCGGTGTGGAGCTCCTCGGTCGAGCGCACGACGCCGCCCACCTTGAGCTCGCCCATGATGTGCACCTCGCCCAGGGTCTCGGTCATGTAGTCGGGTCCGTCGGCCGTCGGGATGAACCATCCGGTGGGGCACATCGTGAGCACTTCGACGAACGTGAACCCTTCACCGCGGATCTGGGCCTCGAACGCGCGGCGGAACATCTTCTTCGTGCGAGCGATGGCGCCCGCGTTGTGCACCGAGCCGCGAGCGACGTAGACCGCGCCCTGCAGCTGTGCGATGAGATCGCCGATGAGGATGGGGTAGCCGTGGTACTGCGCGTCGCGGCCGTCGAGCGTGTTCTTCGTACGCTGGCCGAGCACGCTCGTGGCGGTCATATGTCCGCCGGTCTCGCCGAACACGCCGTTGTTCAAGAGGATGCACGTGACCCGCTCGCCGCGAGCGGCGGTGTGCAGGACCTCCTGCAGGCCCTCGTTCACCATGTCACCGTCGCCTTGCAGCGTGAACACGACGGAGTCGGGCAGCATCCGCTTCACACCGGTCGCGACGGACGGCGCGCGTCCGTGCAGCGCCTGCACGAGGTCGACGTCGAGCGTGCCCGAGAAGCTCGTGTAGCAGCCGATGCCGCAGACCGCGACCGTCTTCTGCGCGACGCCGAGCTCCTGGATCGCCTCGAGGAACACCCGGATGGTGAGCGGCTCACCGCAACCCGGGCACATGTGGTGCTCCTGCGTGAGCAGCAGGTCGGGCTTGAGGTCGCCCACCTTGCGCGCGCCGTCGGGTGGTCCGGTCGTGTCGAGGACCGGTCCGACCGGAATGTGCGTGCTCATCCCATGATCTCCTCGATCAGGCGCGGTCGTTGAGGGGGAGCGGAGGAAGGTCGGCGTCAGGGCCGCCGCGGTGCACGGCGAGCACGCGCTCGCGGATGATCTCGGCATCGAGCAGCGGGCCCACGCCGAACCCGGAGCCGTCGGTGGAGATGCCGCCGATGGTGACAACCGGTGCCCGCCCGGCGACGCCGAGCCGCACGTCGTCGACCATCTGCCCCGCGCACAGCTCGAACGTCGCGACCGTCCGCGCCGCCGCGGCGGCGCCGGCGACTGCGTCGTACGGGAAGGGCCACAGCGTGATCGGCCGCACGTAGCCGACCTTCTCGCCCTCGGCCCGCAACCGCTTCACCACGTAGCGGACGAACTTGGCGGGCGTGCCGAACGCGACGACGACGGTCTCGGCATCGTCGACCCATCCCGACTCGACCCGCACCTCACGCCGCTCGATCTCACGTTGCTTCGCGACGATGTTGCGCAGGTGCCGTTCGATCCCCGGCGCCGGTTGACCGAGCTTCCCGAAGCCGAGTGGCGAGACGATGCCCGAGCGCCCGGTGCCTCCGAGCGTGCCGTCGAGAGCCCAGTGCTTCGCGGGAACCTCACCGAACTCGATGCGCTCGACGGAGACGGCTTCTTGCATGTGAGCCGTGAGGTAGTCGCCGTAGACGAGCACGGGATGGCGCCACATGTCCGCGAGGTGGAACGCGAGCTGTGTGAGCTCGGCCGCCTCGGCGATGTCCATCGGCGCGAGCACGATGTGCCGGTAGTCGCCGTGACCTCCGCCGCGCGTCGCCTGGAAGTAGTCGCCCTGGCTCCGGGCCATGTTGAACACGACGAGCGGGAGCTCGGCGAGCGTGATCTCCGCGAACGACTCCTGCATCAACGACAGGCCCTGGCCGGTGGATCCGGTCGCGGCCCGCGCCCCTGTCGCCAGCGCGCCCCATGCCATTCCCACCGCTTCGAGCTCGCTCTCGGCGTTGATGCACACGCCGCCGGCATCCGGCAACAGGCGCGCGAAGTGCTCGAGCACCTCGGTGAACGGAGTCATGGGATAACCGGCGAAGAAGCGGCAGCCCGCGGCGATCGCGGCGGTGGCGATCGCCTCTGCACCTTCCATCAGCCGGCGCGACGACGCCGCGGGCCGAGGCGACTCGGTGGTCGTCGTCATGAGCTGACCTCCACGACCGTGAGCCGGGGCTCGTCGAAGCGGTAGACCTCGAAGCAGAAGTCGGGACAGACGAGCTGGCACGCAGCGCAGCCGGTGCAGCCGGGGTGGAGCTGGGGGAACCGGTAGCCGAGATGGTTGACCTCGGTCGACATGCTGAGCACCTCGGGCGGACACGCAGTGATGCACAGCTCGCAGCCCTTGCACACCTCGGTGTCGATCCGGACGGACCCTCGGCTCCTGATCGTCGTCGTAGCCGGAGTAGTTGTCGTGGTCGTTGTCGTGGTCCTCGTGTCGCTCATCGCATCACCGCGGTGGGTTCCCAGGCCGGCACCGTCAGGTGCTCGACGTCTTCGAAGCCGGCTCTGATCGCGGCCTCGTTGGCCGCGATGTGTTGTGTGCGATAGGGCGGGATGGACTCGCGCATGCCGTCGACGGCCGCGTCGATGCTCACGAGCCCGGTGATGCCGACGTACGCGCCGACGATGACCATCGACGCGCCGAGCTGGTTGCCGAGCCCGGCCGCGATCTCGGTGGCTCGTATCCGTTGCACGTGCCACGCGTCGTCGTCGAGTGCACGGGTGAAGGTCGCGTCGTTCACCAGGACGAGCGCGCCCGGCCGGAGCTTCCGGGCAACCGGCTCCCAGAACTCGTCGTGCATGGCGATCGCCGACCATGTGTGCGAGATCAACGGGGGCGCCTCGAGCGGGCCGTTTCCCACGACCACCGTCGCGTCGGTGTTTCCCCCGCGCATCATCCCGCCGTACACCCCGAACAGCGCGACGTTGCGACCCTCGAGCGTGGCGGCCCGTGCGATCACCTGCGCGGCCAGCTGCACGCCTTGACCGCCGATTCCCGTGAGGACGAGCTCACGCTCGGTCATGTCTCTCCGCTCTCGGCCCTGCGGGCCGGGCCGCTCGGGCCCCGCTCGCTGCTCGGCGGGATACCCGCCTCGCGACGCTCGCTCATGTTTGTTCGATCCCGGCGAGGGCGAAGCGGACGATGTGCGCGACGTCGTCGCGGGTGGGGGTGGTGCGGGCGACCAGATGGTCGTACATGGTGCCGATGGAGAGGTGGTAGATCGCCGCCGCGTCGCGCTCGGGATCGCCGCCGGCGGCCGCAACGGCGGACCGCAACGGCGCGAGGACGAGCTCGCTGGCACGCTTCGATTCGGCCGGGAACCGGTCGCGCAGGCGTGCGCCGTTCACCGCGAAGGGGCGCGTGCGTTCAGCGGCGTCTCGGTTGCGAGCCTGCTCGAGCACGGCCTCGATCCACTGGCGCACCCGCGGGATGCCGTCGGCGACGGCGCCCATCCGCCGCTCGAGATACTCGACGAGCTGGCGCTGCCCGTCTTCGAGCACCGCGAGGAGCAGCTCGTCCTTGCCCGCGAAATGGCGGTAGAAGGCCTGGTTCGACAGCCCCGACTCGCGCACGATGTCGCTGACCCGCGGTTCGAGCTCGCCCGAGGCCCGCATGGTCACGAACGCGGCGTCGAGAAGCCGCCGCACCTCGTCGGCGTAGGTCTGCTCGCGTGACGCCACACCGCGACGGGCGACACGCAACACGACCGGGTTGGGAACGGCGTTCCCCATAACCGGAATGCTATTCCCGAACTCGCCCGTCCGCCACCGCCATCGCCATCCCGCCGTCCCAACTGGTGGAAGGCGGAGCAAGATTCAGCCAACCGGTGGCGCACACCCCGCGTCGCGTCATTGCGCGCGCGAGGCGATGCGTTCCACGATCAAGGTGCGCTGGATCTGTCCCGTCGCAGGCGTGCGCGGCAGGTCGTCGACCACTTCCACCCGCCGCGGGTGCTTGAAGGGCGCGAGGCGGCCATCGCAGTGCCGGCGCAGCGCGTCGACGTCGACGGGTTCGTGCACACCCGGTGCGATGACCACGACTGCACAGACGATCTCGCCCCAGGCAGCGTCCGGGACGCCGACCACCGCGACCTCGGCGATCGCCGGATGCTCCGCGAGCACGGCTTCGATCTCAGCCGGCGCGACGGTCTCGCCGCCGGTGCGCACCACGTCGCGCGCCCGGCCGACGATCGAGAGGTATCCCTCGTCGTCGAACGCGCCCAGGTCGCCGGTGTGGTACCAGCCGTCGTGCAGCGCGGCCTCCGTTGCGTCGACATCGTCGAAGTAGCCGTCCATCAGGTACTCACTGCGCAGGCAGACTTCGCCGTCGGCCGCGAGCCGCACCTCCACACCCGGTGCCGGAAGACCGACTGCACCGGGCTTGCGCAGCACGTCGGCGTGCGGAAGCAGGGTGCCCGGGCCGGCCTCGGTCGATCCGTAGTAGATGCGGGTGACGGTGTCGGGGAACGCGTCGCGGATCGCGGCGACGAGCTCGGGCGGCGTTGCCGACGTGCCGGTGTCGGTCTCGCGCAACGACGTGAGGTCGAACGCGGCGCGACGACGCGTTCCGGCCACGTGGTCCAGCACCCGTGCCCAGACCGCCGGGATGCAGTAGAGCCGTGATGCGCGGCGCCGCTCGACGGTGCGCAGCAGCGTCTCGGCATCCGGCGTGCGCACGAGGTGCAGCGGGCAACGGCTCTGCCACGCGCCGAGCGCCATGGACCAACCGGCCATGTGGAACAGCGGGAACATGCACACGGTGCTGCCGGTCGGATCGGCCGTCGGGCTCGGGAAGCTGCGCAAAGCGTTGGCACGATGGGAGAGGATCACGCCCTTGGGCCGGCCGGTGGATCCGCTCGTGAAGAAGATCACGTGCGGATCGCGTTCGTCGACGCCGGGAGCCGCGGCCGGCGTGGCGGCGGCCTCTGCGGCGGCCTCTGCGAGCCGGGCCGCCTCCACGACCGGAACGTCCCACCCCTCGACGAGCGGCGCGTGCCCGCCGTCGACGACGAGAAGCCGCGGGCGCGCGTACCCGACCACTTCGGCGGCCTCGACGGGGCCGAGGCGCGCGTTCACCGGAGCGAAGACGGCGCCGAGCTTCGCCAGGGCGCCGAAGACCGGCATGACGTCGAGCGAGGTCTCGCCCCACCACGCGACCCGGTCCCGGTGGCCGACACCGAGGCTCCGCAGCACGTGCGCCGTCCGGTTCGATCGGTCGTCGAGCTGTCCGAACGTCAGCTCGTCGTCGCCGAGCGTGGCCGCAAGGCGGTGGGGCGCCGCCGCCGCGGCTCGCCTGATGACGTCTCCGATGAGCAACCCGGCCATGACGCGGCATGATGACGCCCATGTCAGGTCAGAGCAACACCGCAGCCGGCGTCCGGGCCCACGCGCAGTCGACGCCCGACCAGGTCGCCTTGATCGAGCCCGTCGGCGAAGCAGGAAACGTCCGCACGTACGCGCAGCTCGACGACCGCGCCCGGCGCGCCGCGCATGCATTGCACGGTCTCGGCGTTCGCCGGGGGGACCGGGTGTCGATCATGGTGCCGAACTCGATCGAGTTCTTCGAGGCCGTGCACGCGTGCGGGCGACTCGGCGCGGTCGTGGTGCCGATCAACGTGCACTTCAAGGCGGACGAGACGGGATGGATCGTCAGCGACTCGGGCTCGACTGCAGTCGTCGTGGCACCCGATCTGTTGCCCGCGCTCGACGGAGTGCCCGACGCACCCCGACTCGTGATCGGCGACGACTACGAGCGCGCGCTCGCGGCCGCCCCCGACGGTGAGGTCGACGACGACTCGAGGATCGGCGACGCGTGGCCGACCACCATGGCGTACACGTCGGGAACAACGGGGCGGCCGAAGGGTGTGGCGATCGGCGAGGACGATTTCCGCCGCCGCGCGATCGGCGTCGCCGCGAGCGGGCAACGCTGGAACCTCGGTCCCGACGACGTGCATCTGCTCGTCGGCCCGTCGTACCACTCGGGCCCGCTGTTCTGGGCCCAGATGCACCTCGCGTTCGGAGGCAGCGTCGTGATCATGCGCAAGTGGGACGCGGCCGAGGCGCTCGCGCTGATCGAGCGCTTCCGCGTCACGAACGTGCACATGGTGCCGGCGAACTTCACCCGCATTCTCGAGTTGCCCGACGACGTGCGGAACCGTTTCGACTTGTCGTCGTTGAAGATCGTCGCCCATGCCGCGGCGCCGTGTCCCGTCCCACTGAAGCGGGCGTTCATGGAGTTCGTCGGGCCGGACAAGGTGTGGGAGTACTTCGGTGCATCGGAAGGCGGCGGCACCGTGATCAGCCCGCAGGAGTGGTTGGAGCACCCGGGCAGTGTCGGCAGGCCGTTCCCCGGCAACGACTTCGTGGTCCTCGACGACGACGGCAACGAGCTGCCCCCGGGCGAGGTCGGCACGATCTACACCCGACCGGCCGAATCCAGCTTCCGCTACCACAACGACGACGCGAAGACCGCGGCTGCGCACCGCGGAGCGTTCTTCACCGTCGGCGACGCGGGCTACTTCGACGCCGACGGCTACCTGTATCTCACCGATCGGAAGAGCGACATGGTGATCTCGGGTGGCGTGAACATCTACCCGCGTGAGGTGGAGGACGCGTTGCTGCGTCATCCCGACGTCGTCGATTGCGCGGTGCTCGGCGTCCCCGACGAGCGTTGGGGCGAGGTGCTCCTCGCCGTCGTGCAACGACGCGACGGCGCGTCGCTCGACGAGGACGGCGTCGTCGGCTGGGTGCGCGAGCAGCTCGCCGACTACAAGCGTCCGCGCCTCGTCGAGTTCGTCGACGAGCTACCGCGTGATCCCAACGGCAAGGTACGCAAGCCGAAGCTTCGCGAAGCCTGGATCGCAAATGGCACCGTTGTCTGAACCGCAGTCGGGACGGTTTCGTGCTTCATGGCTTGCACATCGTCCCAACTGATGAAGGAGGGAGAGGCGAATGGCGACGATCTATCACGACGGTGATGCCGACCTCGCCGCGATCGCGGGCTCACGCGTCGCGGTCGTCGGCTACGGCAACCAGGGGCGTTCATGGGCCCTGAACCTGCGCGACTCGGGGCTCGACGTGCAGGTGTGCGTGCGGGCCGACGAGACACGCGAGCGTGCGGTCGCGGACGGGTTCACGCCGGGCGACCTCGCGGACGCGAACGACGCGGACGTAGTGTGCGTGCTCGTGCCCGACGACGTGATCGCATCGCTTCCACTCGCGCCGCGCGACGACGCTGTCGTGATCGTCGCGAGCGGGTACACGCTCGCCTTCGGTCGCCTCGACCCGCAGTGTGACGCGGGGATGGTTGCGCCCCGCATGCTCGGCCCGGAAGTCCGTCGCTGCTACGAGGAGGGCACCGGGTTCATCACCGCCGTGGGCGTGCATCACGATGCGACCGGTCGCGCGACGGAGCGGGTGCTCGCGGTGGCCAAGGCGATCGGGGGCCTGCGTCAGGGTGCGATCGAACTGACGCCGCGCCAGGAGGCGGTGCTCGATCTCGCGGTCGAGCAGGCGCTGTCACCCGCGCTCACGCACGTGAACAACGCGTTCGTGCAGGTGATGCTCGAGCAGGGGATCCCGATCGAGGCGGTCGTCACCGAGCTCGTGCTCTCGGGGGAGGTGGAGCGCACGTACCGACTTCTGCGCGAGGAGGGATATGCCCGGCAGTCGGAGTACCACTCACCGACGAGTCAGTACGGCCAGCTGACCCGCCGCGGCCGTTACGACCACCTCGACATGCTCACGACGATGCGCGGGCTGGTGTCCGACATCACCGACGGGCGCTTCGCCGACGAGTGGGACGCCGAGCGCGACGCCGGTTATCCGCGACTCACGGAGCTGAAGGCACAGTTCGCCGGGCCGGAGGTGCGGGCGTTCGAGGACGACCTGCGCCGCCAGCTCGGCCCACGCGTCGTGTCGGGGCAGAAAACGGTTGCTAGCTGACAATCATTGTTGATAAGGTCGCGCTCGTGAAGACGGCCGACGAGCTCACCGCCCGTTTCCGTGAGGAGGGGCTGCGGGTCACGCCTCAGCGGCAGTGCATCTTCCGTCTGCTGAGCGGGAACGACCAGCACCCGACGGTGGACGCGCTCTACGACGCGGCTCGAGTCGAGATGCCGATGATCTCGCTCAAGACCGTGTACCAGACCGTGAACGACCTTGCGGCCATGGGCGAGGTGACGTTGCTCGATCTCGGCACCGGGAGCTTCCGTGTGGATCCCAACGTCGAGATGGCACATCACCATTTCGTGTGCTCGCAGTGCGGGCTCGTGCGCGATCTCCCGCTCGACGTGCCCGCGCTGCCGTTGCCGGGCCGCTACCGTCGCCGCTTCTCCGTCGAGTCGGTCGAGGTGATCCTCCGCGGCCGCTGCGACGAGTGCAACCGCACGTCACCTGTTCCAAGCCACCGCGACATCGACAAGGAGTGAGGAATGCCCGACCTTCAAGGCAGCAAGACCCACGAGAACCTCAAGGAGGCCTTCGCGGGTGAGAGCCAGGCGAACCGCCGCTACCTCTACTTCGCCCAGAAGGCCGACGTGGAGGGCTACCCCGACGTCGCCGCTCTGTTCCGCTCGGTCGCGGAGGGCGAGACCGGTCACGCGTTCGGTCACTTCGACTTCCTCGCCGAGGTCGGCGACCCGGTGACGGGCGTTGCCGTCGGCCCGACGCCCGACAACCTGAAGTCGGCGATCGAGGGCGAGACCTACGAGTACACCGAGATGTACCCGGGCTTCGCTCGCACCGCGCGTGACGAAGGCTTCGACGAGTGCGCCGAGTGGTTCGAGACGCTCGCACGGGCCGAGAAGAGCCACGCCGGTCGCTTCACGCAGGGCCTGGAGCAGGTCGGCAAGTAGGTCCGGCCGCGCTGATCGCGACGCAACGGCCCCGGTTCGCCCGGGGCCGTTGTTCGTGATGCCGGCGGGCGGGAGCACTCCGTGACCATCACGTACGACCCTCACGACGACGCATATCTCGAGGCCCCCGACGCGCGCGCCGAGCGCGATCGCGTCTTCGGCCTCTGTCACGGTTGCCGCCTGTGCTGGAACCTCTGCCCGAGCTTCGAGAGCCTGTTCGACCTCATCGACCACGCGGTCGACGGTGACGTCGCTGCGCTGTCGGAGCGGCACCACGACCGCGTGATCGCCGAGTGCTACCAGTGCAAGCTGTGCTACGTGAAGTGCCCGTACGTGCCGCCGCACGAGTGGCAGCTCGACTTCCCGCGCCTGATGCTGCGGTCGCTCGCGGTGCAGCGCGGCGAAGGCAAGGTGTCACGGGCTGCCGACGTGCTGGCGCGCACCGACGTGCAGGGGCGCGTGGCCACCACGGTGGCGCCGGTGATGAACCGGGTTACGCGTGTGCCCGCGGTTCGCATGCTCATGGAACGCACCCTGGGCATCGGACGCGACCGGCTCCTGCCGGAGTTCGCGCGGGAGCGGTTCTCGAAGTGGTTCGCTGGCCGCGGCGCAGCCGCTACGGATGCAGTCGATGCCCGGGCCGAAACGCGGGTCGCGCTGTTCCCGACGTGTCTGGTCGAGTACCAGGCGCCCGAGATCGGCCGGGCGTTGGTCGGCGTCTACGAGCACAACGGAGTGGGGTGCGAGCTCCCCGAGGGCCTCGTCTGTTGCGGAATGCCGTGGCTCGACGCGGGCGACGTCGAACGCTTCGTGCAGG
>JAMXLJ010000123.1 GCA_024281095.1 Acidimicrobiia bacterium
CCGGGGAGGTACGCGGTGCAGACCCAGTGGTCGCGGGTGATCGTGCGCAGGTGTACGTCGATGCCGAAGAGCTCGCTGTCCCATTCGGTGAGCACGCGCTCGGGTGCAGTGGTGCCGTCGATGGGTAGCGCGGCGCCTTCCATCCACGCCGGTGCGTCGATTCGGGCGATCGAACAGAATGTCGGGGCGAGATCGACGAGGCCGACCGGTCGCGACACGACGTCGGGGACTTGGTGCAAACTCGGCGCCGGGCGCCACACGAGCGGGAGTCGCATGAGACCGTCGACGTGATACGGGCCTTTGAACATGAGGCCGAAGTCGCCTTGGAGCTCGCCATGATCCGTGGTGAAGAAGATGTCGACCTCGTCGTCCCAGCCGCGCGCGTTGATGGTGTCGAGCACACGGCCGAGGGCCTCGTCGATGAGTTCGCACTCCACCGCGTTGCGGGCGTTGATCTCCCGCACCTGATCTGCGGTCAGCGTCGCCGGCACCCACTTGCTCGGGGCCTCGTAGTTCGAGATGAGCGTGCCGTCGTACCAGAGGCGCCAGTGGCGCGGTTTCTCGTCGAGGATCGCTTCGCGTTCCGCCGCTGTTTGCGGGTAGCCATCGGGGAGCGGCACGTCGCGCCAATCGATGCGGCCGACCTCCGACTGGGGCGGATCCCACGGGTGGTGCGGGTCGGGGAAGCTCATCCAGCAGAACCAGTTGTCGTTCGCGTCGAGCGACTCGAGCCACGCGATCGTGCGATCGGCGACCCAGTCGGTGTGATACCACTCGCGCGGCACCTCGTTGACCTTCACCTGCGGCGCGCCGGTGTCGCCACCGCCCGCGCCGTTCACTTGGAAGTCGGCGTCGAGCACCGCGTAATACATGCCGACCGCTTCGGGGTGTTCGGCCGCGAGCCAGCGCGCGTAGTGCAACGGGCCGAGCGGGCCGTGGGTAGCGAACTCGAGGTGCTCGAAGCCCCGGTGGGTTCCGTTCGGCGGTGTGGGGCCGACGCGCCCGAGCGCATTCTCGGTGAAGCGGAGAAACGGGTCGAGGTAGGGCTGGAAGTGGGCCTTGCCGATGAGCGCGGTGCGGTAGCCCACCTCGTGGAGAAGGTCGGCAACCGACGGCGCGTCAGTCGGGAGCGGCACGCCGTTCATCCAGACGCCGTGCGTGCTCGGATGCTGCCCGGTGAGGATCGTGGAGCGCGACGGCATGCACACGACCGACTGCGGGATGGCGCGCTCGTAACGGATGCCTTCCGCGGCGAGACGGTCGACGACGGGTGTGCGCGCCAGCGTGCCGCCGTTGCAGCCAAGGGTGTCGTAGCGCTGTTGGTCGGTGGTGACGAGGAGAATCTTGCGGCCCATCAGCCGGTCCCTTCGATGATGGTGCGGAGGTTCTCGAGGGCGTTGCCGGCCGCGCCCGCGATGATGAGCGCCATCGTGGACGGGTTGGCGTCGGCGCTGTAGACCACGACGCTCGTGCCGTCGCCGAGATCGAGCACGTCGAGAGTCGAGAGGTGCTCGCGCACGATCGGCGCGGTGATGCGGTACTGGAACCGGTGCTGGAGCGGGTCGTTGGTGAGGATCTCTTCGGGCATCGGGAGGCCCGCGCCGGTGGTGATGACACGCGCGGTCCCGTCGACGGTGGAGCTCTCGATGCCGGGCCACCATTCCTGGATGCGCGACGGGTCGCCGATGACGGCCCAGATCTTGTCGGGCGGCGCCGCGACGCGGACGTGACGGCGGACGCTGCCGCGTTCGGGGATCATGGCGTCTGCAGCAGCGCGTGGAGCGCGCTCGTGAGTGCAGCGGCGGTCCTGGTCTTCGAGAGGTTCTGCCCGTTGCGCATGAGGTCGTAGGTCTCGAACGAGCACAGCGCGTCGATCGCGGGAAGTGTCGTGTCGTTGTTCGTGCGTGCGAGCTCGGAGGCGAAGAGCCGGCGCAGTTCGTTGCGCAGGTGGGCGCGCTGCTGTTGAAGCTGCGCTGCGACCACCGGGTTGCGGTGGGCGCAGATGCGGGCGGCGCGGGCGGCGGGTGCGATGGCTTCGTAACGGTTGACGCGGGAATCCACAAGCCTGTCGATCTTTGTGGTGGTGGGCGCGGCAGGGTCGAGGTCGGGGGCTTCGACGAGGCGAGCCTTCGCGAGCGCGTGCTCGATGGCGGCGCGGCTGAGGTCGTCGACGTCATCGAAGTAGCGGAAGAGGGAGCGCACCGAGATGCCGGCCCGTTCGGCAATGTCGCTCGCGGCCGGCTGAAAGACGCCTTCGGCGAAGAGCTCGACCAGCGCCTCGATGACGGCGTCGCGGTTCGTTTCGCGGCGGAGGTGGCGCCCATCGAGCGGGGCGGTGAGGGTCACGCGGCGGATCGTAAACTATTGACAGTAACTCTGACAATACTTAGTTTCGGCGTATGACTGAAACTCGTCGGCGGGTGGCGATGGTGAGCGACGCGGCGGGCTACGTCGGCCCGAACCTCGCTCGGTTGTTGGCCCAGGGGGGTCATGACCTGGTGGTGGGCGATCCCGCCGAGGGGCTGGTGGGCGAACTGGAGGTCGCAGGCGCGGCGGTCGAGGTCGTCGAAGGCGTGCGCGACCTGTCGAAGCCCGAGTCGGCGGAGCGGTTGGTGCGTGCGGCGATCGATCGTTTCGGGCGTGTCGACTCGGCGAGCGCGTTCACGGGCGGCATCGTGACGGGACGGTTCGTGCGCTCGAGCGTCGACGACCTGCGCAAGGTGCTGAGGGGTTGCGTCGAAGCGCCGTACACCTTCCTGCGCGCCGTGGTGCCCGTGATGGTGGAGCAGGGCGACGGTCAGGTGCTGATGTTTACGAGTGCCGCAGGCGCGAGGCCGACACCGGGCGCGCCGTTGTATTCGTCAGCGCGCGCAGCGGCGAACATGTTGGTGAGGAATGTCGCGGCCGAGGTGGTCGGAAAGGGGGTGCAGGTGAACGCCGTAGGGACGAACTTCATGGACTTCCCGGAGTTCCTGAAGGCGAACCGCGCCGACGACCCCGAAGGCCGAGCCCGAGTGGAAGCCATGGTTCCGATGGGTCGCCTAGGAACACTGGAGGAGCTCGCCCACTTCGCCATGCCGTTCGTCGACGGCACCAGCCGCTTCACGACGGGCCAGTTCGTCGCGTTTGCAGGTGGGTGGGTCTAGGAGCGAACAACGATTTCAGAAACCGTTACTCGGCCCGAGCTACGAGGACACGAAGCGAGGACGCGAAGACGCGCTGATCTCCACTTCCCGCGCTTTCCGGACGAACGGAGACGGCCGACACGTCGCGAGAGTCGTACCAGCACACCCACCCAGGTGAGCTTCGCTCACCGCTTGATCCTTGGCCCGGGCCATCTGGCGCGTCGCTCTTCACTGTGTCAAGTTTCGAGCTTTCCAGCCGATGAGTTCGGACGTGGGACGAGCCGGGCGTCGTGCTTACCAACGAGTGCACGAGGCGCAGTTCACGTTCCTGCGTATGAACGTCCGTGTCGTGGGTTTGTGGGTCTTGTTCGTTGCTGGCGTAGCGGTTGTCGCCCAGCTGGTGATGCCCGACCCCGGGCGTCCCTATGTTGTCGGTGGTCTCATTGCCGCGGGTGCGCTGATGTTGTGGTTTCTGGCGGGCGCGGCGACGGGATCGTGGAACTGTTGGATGGGAGCTCTCGCCGAGCAGCACACGCACGATGACCTCAAGGCGCTCCGGCGCCGAGGGTTCGCGGTTTTCGACTCGGTTCTGGGCGACGGCTTCGACGTGGACCACGTCGCCATCGGTGCGGAGCATGTCTTCGCCATTGAGGTCAAGTGGAGTACGCGCAGGTGGGATGTTGAGCGGCCCGAACGGGACCCTACGCTCCAAACGGCCTTGTACGCCGCGCGCCGCGGAGCAAAGCGCATCCGCGTGTACTGAGGCCGTCGGGCGTTGTGACGGTCACCGCGGTGCTCGTCCTGCGAGGTCCCGGTGCGACAAGTGACGCTTCATACCGCACCATCGATGGAGTGATCGTTCTTTCTGCCGCCGACGGACGCGCTGCGTTCGATCAGTTGCTCGACCTTCCCCGCGTACGCGTCGACCAGCCGCGGGCAATCGCCCGGCTCAGGGCGTACTCGGATATGCGCGATCACGCGGAGTCGGTCAGAGGGTAAGGCCCGACTCTCGGCGGACGGCCGTTGCTCCGGCCGCCGAGATTTGCACCCTTACCGAAACTTGGAACCGCGAGCCGAGCCGCAACCGAAACGTACCCTTGTTTCGTAACGCTGTCACGTTATATTCTCCGGCCAACTACCCCGGAGGCCGCCATGGATTCACTCGTCACCTACAAGCTCGACGATTCCATCGCCACCATGACGATGGACGACGGCAAGGTGAATGTGCTCTCGCCGCAGATGCTCTCCGAACTGAACGAGGCCTTGGATCGAGCGGAACAGGACCGCGCCGTCGTGGTCTGGACCGGCCGACCGGGGCTCTTCTCCGCCGGGTTCGACCTGCGCGTGCTCACTGCTGGCGGGCACGATGCGAAGAACATGGTGCGCGCCGGGTTCGAGCTCGCGACACGCATCTTGTCGTTCCCCTTCCCCGTCGTGATCTCGTGCAGCGGTCACGCGCTCGCAATGGCGTCGTTCCTCCTGCTCGCAGGCGACCACCGCGTCGGCGCGAACGGCGACTTCAAGGTCCAGGCCAACGAGGTCGCAATCGGCATGACCATGCCGTACTTCGCGATCGAGATCTGCCGGCAGCGTCTCACCCCGGCTGCTTTCAACCGCGCCGTCATCAACGCCGAGCCGTTCACACCCGCGCAGGCAACGGCCGCCGGCTTCCTCGATCGTGTCGTGGACCCCGCGAACCTCGACGACGCCGCCCACGCAACTGCGGCCGCGCTCTCGAAGCTCGACCTCGAGGCCCACGCCGCAACGAAGCGGCGCTTGCGGAAACAGACCCTGGAGACGTTGCGCGCCGCAATCGAAACCGACGACGCCGCGTTCCCCGTCTGACAGTGCCCCGCACCAAACAGCGCACGCCCGACCTGCGCGACCGCCTCCTCCAAGTCGCGGTCGAAACCCTGAGCAACGAAGGCGTCGCCGGCTTCACCACCCGCAAGGTCGCGCAACACGCCGCCACGTCGACACCGGCGGTCTACGAGCTCTTCGGCGACAAGGCCGGCCTCGTGCGCGAAATCTTCTTCGAAGGCTTCCGCATGCTGGGCCGCCGGCTCGACGGCGTCGAACCGACCGACGACCCGCGCGCCGACATCGTCCGCCTCGTCGAGGCCTACCGCCGCTTCATCGTGGAGAATCCCGTGCTGGCGGACGTGATGTTCACGCGACCGTTCGCCGACTTCGATCCCGGCCCCGACGAGCTCGCGGCCGGCCGCGACGTGCGCGAACTCATCGTCGAGCACGTCCGCCGCTGCATCGACGCCCGCCTCTTCACCGGCGACGCCACCGACATCGCGCACGTCATCGTCTCACTCACCCAAGGCCTTGCTGGTGCTGAAACCGCGCAGCGGCTTGGCACGTCGAATGCGTCGGTCAACCGTCGCTGGCGCCTCGGCATCGAGTCACTGCTCGACGGCCTCGGAGCGCGTCACGCAAGCTCCTAACGCGCCGGCACACTGAGGCCGCGCACGGCTTCCGCGCCGCGCCGGCCCTTCACCTCGACGGGACCCACCGCGCCGAACTCGAACACATCTTCGACCTCGCGCCACACCGCTTCGGCCACCATCACGTCGCTGCGACCTTCGCGCGCCGCCAACGCGGAGAGACGGAACGCCAGGTTCGCCGCATCGCCCACAACACCCAACAGCACACCGGTGAGCGCGGTGACCGCCACTTCGCCGACCGACACGCCCCACCCCATGCGCAGCTGCCCCCCGCCGGCCGGCCGCAGCGCGAGGTCGGGTGCGAGCTCGTTCACGCGATCGGCGGCCTCGACTGCGAACCGCACCGCTTGTTCGGCTGCGGTCTCGACCGAGCCGACCTCCCACACCGCGAAGAACGCGTCGCCGACGAAGTTGCTCAGCGTGCCGTGATGTTGCGCGAGAACCCTCCGGATCTGATGCAGCAGCCGGTCGAGGCTCTCGAGCACGAGCCGGCTCGGCGTCTCCTGCGCCATCGTCGAGAAGCCGACGATGTCGCCCACGACCATCGCGTACTCGCCGAGCGTGATTCCCCGGGTCGTGCTGATCGGTGTGCCCAGCGGCTCGGCCGGCTGCAGCTCGCTGCGGAACTCGAGATGTACGCCGCCGATCGTGATCTTGTCGCCCGACCACAGAGGAACCGACACCGCCCGCTCGATACGGGCGCCGTTCACCCGCGTGCCGTTGGTGCTCGTGTCGATGACGAACGCGGTGCCGCGCTCGGCGTCGACGCGGATCTCGAGGTGATCGCGCGAGATGTCGGGCGCCTGAATCAACAAGCGGTTGCGCTCGAGCACGCCGGAGCACTCACGACCTACGAAGAGGCGGTCGTGAATCGGCACCTCTCGCTCCTGCGCGGTGCCGGGACTCACGACGAGATGTGCCGGTGACTTCCCGCCCGCCACAGCCGCACTGTACCGGCGTGGCTCACTTCCGGCTTTCCCGAACCCGGGCCACCTCGTACCTCGCAACGGCGCGCGCCCATCGATGCGCGCGCGCTGTGGACGGGGAACCGCTGGTCGCGGCATCATTTTCGGACCATATCCCCGGGGCAGGCGGAGAGAACGATGGGCAGGGACGGGCGGGTTCGGCGGTTCGCGCGGCTCGGCGGCGTGTTCGTTGCGGTGGCGGGCGCGCAGCTGTTGCCGGTGGCGGTGTCACATTCCGGGGCGGTGACACTGTCGTTGAGCTCGAATCACCGGGTGCGCGCGCGTGCCGCCGCGTCGGGGTGGACGTCGTCGAACTGGTCCGGGTATGCGGTCACCGCCGGGCCGTACACCAGCGTGACGAGCACGTGGACAGTCCCGAAGGTCGCGGCCACAAGGCGGGCGAGCTACTCGGCCGCGTGGGTCGGCATCGACGGCTTCAACAACAACTCGCTCATCCAGACCGGCACCGAACAGGACTACTACAACGGCGCCGGGCACTACGCCGCGTGGTGGACGACCTCTGCGCAGGGCTTCGTGGAACAGCCGATCAGTTCGATGCGGGTGTCGCCCGGCAACGTCATGCAGGCATCGATCAGCCAGACCAGCCCGGGCACGTGGACGATCAACCTCACGAACGTGACCACCGGCGTCGGCTTCAACAAGACGGTCGCCTATTCCGGCCCGGGTGCATCGGCGGAATGGATCCTCGAGGCACCGACGGTAGGCGGTCGTATCGCGCCGCTCGCGCACTACGGCTCCGCCGTGTTCGATCCCGGCACTGCGAACGGTGTGTCGCCGAACCTGCGGGCGTCGAACAGTGGGAACCTGATCCAGGGTGGCGTGGTCGTGTCGACCGCGTCGAACCCCGATACGGAGCCCGCGCCGGCAACGCCTGACGGCTTCACGATGGCCTACGGCTCGACCCAACCGGCGCCGCCGTCGTCGTAACACGACGACCATCACGCATCGCGCTCCAGCAGCGCGTTTCCTCCCGACATGCCGCGGGTAATCGGCCGCGCTCGCCGGCTGACTGCACGCCCCGCCCGCCGATTTGGCGTCACTTCACGCGTACAGTGCGCGTGAAGTGACGCCAAAACGCCCATCGCGCTCGACGCGATGCCGGCTCATGTCGCCGTCCGCCGAACTGGCGTCGTTTCACGCCCGCAGTGCGCGTGAAGCGACGCCAGAATGCCGGATTGCGCTCAGTGCGACGCTGGTTGACTCGCGGCGAAGCGGGCTCGCGTCTCGGGATCGTCGAACCAGACGAGCACCCACGCGCGCGGCTCGCCGGCGCGCACGAGCGCTTCGTAGCGATGATTGCCGTCCTGCAGGAGCAGGCGACCATCCTGGTACTGCACGAGCAGCGGTGGCGGCTCCCACCCCTGCTCCATGCTCTCTTCCATGGCTT
>JAMXLJ010000124.1 GCA_024281095.1 Acidimicrobiia bacterium
CGGCGCGCGTTCTGGCTCTCGATCGCCGCGCTCGTGGCGATTGCCGCCGGAGGCTTGATCTCCGGGCTGATCTTCCTCGCCGGCGGGAGGTCGTCCCCACACGCGGGTGACATCGCCGACCGTTACCTCGCCGCGTGGCAGCGGCACGACTGGGCGGCGATGCGCAGCCTCGTGCACTCGCCGCCGCCGGAGCTCAGCAGCACCTACGGGGCGATGACGCGTGACCTCGGCGTGACGCGCGCGAGCTTCGTTCGAGGCTCGGTCCACGCACGGGGCGCGGAAGCGACCGTGACGTTCCGTGCGTCGCTCACCCTGCGTTCGGTGGGCCCCTACGAATACGACGGCGCCCTTGCGCTCGCGCACGATGCGAACGGTTGGAAGATCCGGTGGTCGCCCGCGGCCGTCCATCCGCAACTCACCGACGGAGCCGCCTTCGCAGTCGCACGCGTCGTGCCGCCGCGCGCGCCGATCCTCGCCTCCGACGGCTCGCCGCTGACGACGAACACCACGACGGTCGAGATCGGCGTCGAGCCCCGACGCATCAAGGACCGCTCGGCCCTGGTCTCGGCGCTCCAACGTGACACCGGTGTGAGCCCCGGCGTTGTCGCGACCGAGCTCGACAAGCCCGGGATTTCGCCCGACACGTTCGTGTCGATCGTGACGGTGAGCGAAGAGCAGTACCAACTCGTACGTGACGACCTCCATCCCGTGCCCGGCCTGGTGTTCCGTCGCAACCCCGCCCGCACGGTCGCGACGCCCGAACTGGCCCGACACGTCATCGGGACCGTCGGGCCGATCACCGCGGAGCTGCTCAAAGGCCTCGGAGCGCCGTACACCGCAGCCGACACCGTCGGCCTGCGAGGCCTCGAGCGCACGTTCGAGCGGCGCCTCGCGGGCACGCCCGACCTCGTGGTGCAGATCGTGCCCGCCGACGGCTCGTCGCCGGTCGAGCTGCTGCGCCGGCCCGGTGTCGCGCCCCAGCCTGTCCGCACGACGATCGACCTCGGCGTGCAGCGCGCGGTGGAAGCCGCGCTCGCGTCGGTCACGAACCCCGCCGCGTTCGTGGCGTTGCGGCCGTCGACCGGACAGATCCTCGGGGTGGTCAGCACGCCGGCGACGACGGAATTCAACCGCGCGTTCCAGGGTCAATATCCGCCCGGCTCCACCTTCAAGATCGTCACGTCGGCCGCGCTGCTCGGCGCGGGCGCGAATCCCGACACGATGACGTCGTGCCCCGCGTCGTTCGCGGTCGGCGGCCGGTCGTTCACCAACTTCGAAGGCGAGGCACAATCGCGGCTGTCGTTCGCCACCGCGTTCGCGAAGTCGTGCAATACCGCGTTCATCCAACTCGGGGCCACGATCGGCGACGATCAACTCGAGGCGGCGGCGCGTTCGTTCGGATTCGGTTCGACCTTCGATCTCGGCGTCGCCGCGTCGAGCGGGACCTTCCCTCGGCCCGCGGACCCGGTGGAGCACGCGGCGGCGGTCATCGGCCAGGGCAGGGTGCTCGCGAGCCCGTTGGAGATGACGACCATCGCCGCCGCTGTTGCCGACGGAACATGGCGGAGCCCGTCGCTCGTCGTCGATCCCGCGCCGGCGGCTCCGGTTGCGAACGCGCTGAGGCCCGCGACCACGGACGCACTGCGCACGTTCATGCTCGGAGTCGTGGCCAACGGCACCGGCACCGCGGCCGCGGTGCGCGGGCAGCCACCAGTAGCCGGCAAGACCGGAACCGCCGAGTTCGGCAATGCGGTGCCGCCGCAGACGCACGCGTGGTTCGTCGGGTCCCGCGGTGATCTCGCGTTCGGCGTCCTCGTCGAAGACGGTGGTGTCGGTGGCCGCGTCGCGGCGCCCATCGCGGCCAGGTTCCTCGACGCTCGGCCCTGACAGGGTCTGGCCGCACGGAGCGCGGGCTGCCACGATCGCGTCATGGCGGCCCGTCCACCGGAGCGCATCGAGGTCGACGGTCTCGTACTGCGCCGTCATCAACCGTCCGACGTCGCCGCGCTCGTGATCGCGGTCAACGAGAGCGCCGACCATCTCCGACCGTGGATGCCGTGGGCGGGTCAGCCCGCGACCGTCGACTCGATGAGCACGTTCGTGAAGAGCGCGATCGCCGACTTCGACTCCGGGCGCAACTGGGGCTACCTGCTGGTGGCGCCGACGCCGGAGACCGTGGTGGGTTCGTCGGGCCTTCACGGCCGGCGGCGGGCGGGCACCCTCGAGATCGGCTACTGGGTCCACCGGCAGTGGACCCGGCGCGGGATCGCGTCAACCGCGGCAGCCGCCCTCACCGACGTCGCGTTCACGATCGACGGCATCGAGCGCGTGGAGATCCACTGCGACGAGACGAACATCGCGAGCGCGGGCGTCCCGCGGCGGCTCGGCTTCGAACTCGAGGCGGTCGTGCCGAAGGCACCCGAAGCGCCCGGCGAGACCGGCCGCGAGATGGTATGGGTGGCGACGAGGCCGCGAACTCCGAAAAAGTAGGACCATGACGACGCACACCGTCGACGGCATCTACAGCCCCGACCTCTACGTCGACGGCCCGCCCCATGAGCTGTTCGCGCGGCTCCGCCGCGAAGAGCCGGTGTTCTGGCAGGACATGCCGGACGAACCGGGCTACTGGGCGGTGTTGAAGCATGCCGACGTCGTGCACGTCGCACGCGAACCGAGGCTGTTCTCCGCGACCGAGGGCGGCGTGGTGCTCGAGAACCTCGCTCCCGAACAGCTGACGATGATGCGCGACATGTTGCTCGCCATGGACCCGCCGCGACACGGCGTCTACCGGCGTCCGCTGGCGGAGAGCTTCAAGCGCCGGATCATCGGTCAGCTGGAACCGCAGATCCGCGCGATCTGCCGCGAGATCATGGCAGGCGCCGCCGCGCGCGGCGACGTGGAGTTCGTGCACGAGGTCACCTCCGGCCTCCCGTCGCGTGTCATCGGTGAGCTCATGGGACTTCCCCGGGACGACTGGCCGCTCATCAACCGTTTGGCGGAGCGCAACACGAGCGGCCAGGACCCGGACCTCAATCATGACGACGCGGGCCAGACCGACGATCAGGGGAACGCGTCGATCGAGATGGCGATGTACGCGATCGGGTTCGCGGCGCGGCGCCGCGATGAGGAGCCGCGCGCCGACCTCACCACGCTCATCCTCGAGTCCGACTTCGGCGGCAGGCAGATGACCGACATCGACTTCGGGAGTTTCTTCGTGCAGCTCGTCACCGCCGGGAACGACACCACGAAGACGATGCTCTCGTCGGGCCTCCTCGCACTGCTGCAGCACTCCGACCAGCTCGCCGAGCTGCGCGCCGACCCGTCGCTGATGGGTGGTGCGGTCGAGGAGATCCTGCGCTGGGCCAATCCGCTGCACTACTTCCGGCGCACCGCGACCGCCGACACGGAGCTGCGGGGCGTGCCCGTCAAGGCCGGCGACAAGGTCGCGATGTACTACACGTCGGCCAACCGCGACGAGGACGTGTTCGACGACCCGCAGCGCTTCGACATCCACCGCAACCCGAACCCGCACCTGTCGTTCGGTATCGCCGAGCACTTCTGCCTCGGCGTCCACCTCGCCCGCCTCGAAGGCCGAATCTTCTTCGAAGAGCTGTTGTCGACGTTCCCGAAGATCGAGCTCATCGGTGAACCGAAGCGGACGAGGTCCAACCTCAACAACGCCCTGAAATCCCTTCCGGTGCGCCTGACGAAGTAGCCGCCTCGGTGTTCCGGCGTCAGAACGCGCGCACAATCCGGGCCAAGTGACGCCAGAACGCCCGCGCCCCGTCAGTCCTTGAGCTCGATCAGGATCTCGTAGTACGGCTTCTCACCGGTGTTGCGCGCGGTCTCGATGCCGCCGCGCTCGATGTACACGGCCATGCCGGGCACGACGTTGCCCTCGATGATCTCGTCGTACTTGCCGCCCGTGTCGGGCTCGGGGATGCCGGTGATCTTGTCGCCGTCGATCTGCACGAGCAGGTAGTCGAGATCGTGACGGTGCACCGCGCTGTCCTCGCCGGGGGCGAGCCGCATCTCCCAGACGCGCACGCGGTCGTTCTCGAACAGCATCTTCGTCGCGACGTCGCCCAGTGTGCGCTCGGCCACGATGTCTCCTCTCGTCCGACGGCGACCGTCACGAGGCGAGCGCCGGTTCCACGTACTCGGCCGCGACCCGGTCGAGTGCCGATTCGATCTCGTCGCGCTTCGGCAGCACGGTGGCCAACACGAGCTGGTCGACGCCGGCGTCGCGGTAGGGCCCGATGTCGGACGGCCCGACGGGCTGCATGTACGGGCAGACCACGATGTCGACGTCGTCCAGCGAACGGCCGCGCTCGGTGAGCAGCGCGCCGAGGCGCTGCACGCGTTCAGCAGCGCGATCCGGCGTCAGGTTGAAGCCGTGCCAACCCTCGCCCAGATCTGCGACGCGCCGCAGCGCCGGTTCGCTCTCACCACCGAAGTAGACGGGCACTCGTGACTGCACCGGCTTCGGGAACATCCGGCACGGCCGCAACTCGTAGTACGAGCCCGAGTGTGCCGATACGTCGTCTTCCCACAGCCGGCGCATCACCTCGATGTATTCACGGCACCGCGCCGCGCGTTCGTCGAACGGCGCGGCGACGGCCTCGAACTCCTCACGCTGCCATCCGATGCCGATACCGAGGTCGATCCGCCCGTTCGAGAGGAAGTCGACCGTCGCGACCTCCTTCGCGGTGTAGACGGGATTGCGCTGAGGCACGAGGCACACCGCGGTGCCGAGCCGGATCGTGCGGGTCGCGTGTGCGAGGAACCCGAGCGTGGTGAACGGCTCGAGCATCCCGCTCTCCGGTCGCAGGCCCACGCGACCGTCGTTCGAGTAGGGATAGTGCGGCTCGTACTCGTCGAACATCACCACGTGCTCGCCGGCCCAGAGCTGCGCGAAGCCACGTTCTTCCGCGGCGCGGGCCAGCTCGCTCAGGTAGTCGGGGGTGGCGAACGGGTTCACCGTGACCAGGAACAGGCCGATGCGCATCGCGTCCGCGTCCTCCGCTGATCGCTCTTTCGTCTCCGGCGCCGCCGACCCTAGGGTGCGGACGCGTCGCGGCGCCACGGCCGCGGCGCGGGCGTCGTGAGCGAGAGGTGTGCATGGGCGAGTTGAAGATCACCCACATCGACGACGTGGCGTGGCAGGAAGTGAAGGCACAGCAACACGGCGACCGCCGCGTGTCGATCTGGGAGAAGTACCTGGAGTGGACGCCCGGGCTCATGGTCCTCTACGCGCGCTACGACCCCGGCATGCTGGTCGAGCGTCACGGGCACCGCAGTGACCACATCGTCTACGTGCTCGAAGGTGAGATCACGGTCGGCGACGTCGTGTGCCGACCGGGCACGAACATCGTGCTCGAGCAGGGCGCGGTGTTCGGCCCGATCGAGGCCGGCTCCGACGGCGCCTTCTTGCTCGAGATCATGATGGGCGATCCACGCGCGGTCGCCGCCGACCCGGACGGGTTCCGGCGGTTGCTCGACGAGCGCGGCGTCATCCCGCTGCCGAATCCACCGATGGAGACGCCGCCGTGGTTCGCTGAACGCACCGACTCCGACCTCGGCCGTTGACACCTCATTTCGAAAGATCTTGCGGTCCTGACGAGTAGTCAGGAGAATGAGCCGCCCGCAGCCGTGGGTGCCTGATCGCCGACTACCGGGGGGATGTCGTGAGGAAGGCGCGCTGGTTGGTCCCGTTGCTCGTGGTGGTGCTGCTCGCGGCCGGGTGCAGTCGGTCGAGCTCGAAGAGCGGGAAGGGCGGGACCACGGCGAGCACCCAGGCGAAGATCGCCTCGGGAGACTTCGGCGACCTGAAGGGTGTGTGCGGGCCGGGCACCGCGAAAGGCGCCACCGCGCAGGGCGTCACCGACACGTCGATTCGGGTCGGCACGATGGCCGACCCGGGTGCGCAGGCCCAGCCCGGTCTCGACCAGGAGCTGTTCGACAGCGCAGACGCATTCGTGGGCTGGTGCAACGACGCCGGTGGCATCAACGGACGGAAGCTGTCGCTCGACAAGTGGGATTCGAAGCTCACCGAGGTCGGTGCCCGGATGATCGATGCCTGCCAGGTCGACTTCTTCCTCGTCGGCAACGGCGAAGCGTTCGACTCGGCCGGCGTGGATCCGCGTACGAAGTGCGGCCTGCCGGAGATCGCGGGCTACGTCGTGTCGAAGCAGGCGGGCCGCGCGCCGCTGTCGATCATGGCCCTTCCCGGATCGGACCATCAGAGCCCGATGGGCGGCGCGCTGCGGGTGATCAAGGAGATCGACCCGTCGGTCGTGCCGCACCTCGGCCAGGTGAGCAGCACACTGCAGTCAGTGAAGGACGCGGGTGACCGCGACCGGGCCGCCGCGAAGATGCTCGGCTACGGCAGCGCGTACTACGACGAGGCGCCGATCATCCCCGACACCTGGCGACCGTACGCCGTGAACCTCCAGACGAAAGGCGCGCAGGTCTGGATGTTCGAGAACGCCCCCTTCAACCTCGCGGCGTTCTACCGCGCGCTGCACGACATCAACTACACGCCGAAGTACGGCTTGTTCGCGGGAAACATGTACGACGACAAGCTGACGAAGACCGCGGGCCCCGCGCTGACCGGCAACATCCTCATCACGACCTCACAGGTGCCGTTCGAGCTCGCGAGCACGCACCCGGCGACGAAGCAGTACATCGACATCCTCGCCAAGTACGTGCCGAACGCAACGCCGAAATCTCTCGGCATCAACGGCTGGTCGTCGTGGGTGCTGTGGGCCAAGTCGGTGAAGGACTGCGGCAACAACGTCACCCGCCAGTGCGTGTTCGACAACGCGCGCAACACGAAGGGCTGGACGGCCGGCGGCGTCCACGCGCCGAGCAACCCCAACAACCTCAGCGCCGGCGTGAACGAGTGCTTCCTCTTCGTGCGGGCCACCCCGACCGGGTTCCAGTACGACCGTCAGTTCACGCGCCCGAACCGTGACATCTTCAACTGCGACCCCCGCAACGCCTTCGACCTTCCGGGGTTCCCCTGACCCTTCTTCTTTCATTCCCGCGGCTCCGTCCCGTGGTGGTACGACCGCGGCGGGGAGAGCCGGCTCTGCGGAGCGTTCGCTGAAAGCGCCTGGAGCAGAGCCGGCTCTCCCCGCCGCCCCGCTCGCGCCCGCGCCTCAGACCAGGAGTTCAGATGCGTTTTTCGTATGCCGAGTCGATGATCGACCCTTCGTTCTATGTCCCTCTGGTACAGGCTGCGGAGGAAGTCGGCTATGACACCTTTCTCGTTCCGGACAGCATCTGTTATCCGGCTGAAGCCGACAGCACGTACCCGTACAACGCGGACGGGACGCGGGAGTTCCTGGAGGACAAGCCGTTCATCGAGCCGTTCTCGTTGATTCCAGCGCTTGCGGCCGTGACCACCCGACTGCGGTTCACGACGTTCGTCGTGAAGTTGCCGATTCGATATCCGGTCCTCGTCGCGAAACAGGTCACGAGCGTCGGTGTGCTGACCGACAACCGATTCGGTTTCGGGGTCGGGACGAGCCCGTGGCGGGAGGACTACGCGGTGTGCGACGTGCCGTGGGAACGGCGCGGCAAGCGCATGGACGAGTCGATCGACATCATCCGTGGCCTCGGGGCCGGTGGATACTTCGAGTACCACGGTGAGGTCTACGACGTGCCGCGCGTCAAGCTGTGTCCGGTGCCGACCGAGCCGGTGCCGATCCTCATCGGCGGTCACGGCGAGGCCGCGCTCCGACGGGCGGCGCGCCTCGACGGGTGGATGTCGGCCGGCACGACCGACGAGGAGCTCGACCGCAACATCGCGCGCCTCAACGAGTTGCGTCGGGAGCTCGGCCGCGAGCACGAGCGGTTCGAGGTGCATGCACCCTCGATCGAGGGGTTCTCGGCCGACGGCATCAAACGACTCGAGGAGCGCGGCGTCACCGACGTCATCGCCGGGTTCCGCGATCCATATCACGCGGGCCCCGACACACAGACGCTGCAGGAGAAGCTCGACGCGTTGCGCTGGTACGCGGACGAGGTGATCGCGAAGGTGCGCGTGTGAAGGTGTCGATGACGCTCCCGACCATGCTGCCGCACGGTCGGGCGGAGGTGCTCGCATGGTGCCGCGGCATCGACGACGGGCCCTGGGGGAGCCTCGCGGTGCCGGAGCGGATCACGTTCACCAGCCACGACTGCGTCGTGCAACTGTCGGCGGCCGCCGCGCTCACCGAACGGGTCCGGCTCTGGACGACGATCGTCATCCTGCCCGCGCACGACGCGGTTGCGGTGGCGAAGCAGATGGCATCGGTCGACGTGCTGGCCGGTGGGCGGCTGACCGTGGGTGTCGGCGTCGGCGGCCGCGAGCACGACTACCGCGCGATCTCCGCGTCCACGACGAACCGATGGCAACGCATGGACGAGCAGGTGGCCGCGATGCGGCGGGTGTGGCGAGGCGAGCCTCCGTTCACCGGCGCGGATCCGGTGGGCCCGCCGCCACAGCAGGCCGGCGGTCCTCCCGTCATCGCCGGCGTCATGGGGCCGAAGGCCATCGCCCGGGCCGCTCGCTGGGCCGACGGTGTCGACGGCGCGTTCACACTCGACGGCGACGCCGGCACGATGACAGCCGCGTTCGCACAGATTCGTGAGGCGTGGCGCGACGCGGGCCGGTCCGAGCCCCCGCATCTCTCGTCGAGCGTCTGGTACGCACTCGGTCCCGGCGCGCAGGACCGGTTGCGCGCCTATGCCTACGAGTACATGAAGGTTTTCGGCGACGACGTCGCCCGCTGGAGCGCCGACAACGTCGCCTGTTCGAGCCCCGAGTCGCTGCGCAAGGCGGTCGACAACGCCCGCGACGCCGGCGCGGACGAGTTCTTCCTCGTCCCGACGACCGCCGACCCCGCCGAGCTCGACCGCACGCGCGAGGCGTTGGGGACCTAACCGTCTTCGAGTGCCACCGCGACCGTCGCGGGCCGCGATTCGGTCCAGTCCACGTCGACACGGCGGTCGGTGATCCTCCACTCGCCGCCATTGCGGTGATACGTGTCGTGGTAGCGGATGTACATCACGTCATCGGTCGCGCCGTCGCCGTCGGTGGAGAGGTGATGCGCGATGCAGTACACCTCGCCGGTCGCGTCGTCGCCCGCGAGGTCGTAGGACGCATTGCCGACGAAATGGAACGTCTTCGCATATCGCGCGATCGACTTCGTGATGCGTGCGAGCTGGTCGTGGCCGCGCCTGTCACTGCGCGGCGGCTCGACGCCGGCGGGGTTGTAGACCCGAAGCCGCGCGTCGGGAACGAACACACCCAACAGCAGCTCGGCGTCGCGGGTGTCGACCGCGCGGGCGTACTGCTCGGCAAGCGTCCGGAGTGCAGTGCGGGGATCCCCGCCGGCGTCGCCCGTCATCCGAGGATCGATCCTCCTCCGTCCACCCTGAGGGTGCACCCTCCTGCCCGCTGCGGGCGGGCTCGTTCACGGATCGCATAACGTATGCGATCCGCGGTCGGGGTTGCTCGGCCCGTTCAGCGAGCGGGAGTTGCCAATGGCGTCCGTTCCGGCGCTCGACGAACTGCCTCGGGCCGAGCTGGTGCCCGCCGCGTTCGAGCACATGCTGCTCGGCATGATCGTGACCCGCTCGATGCTGCCGCAGGTCGTCGTGAACGGCGGCGACATGGACCTGATGAACCAGGTCGCCATCGAGGAGTGGATGGGCGCGAGCCCCAACTACACCCGCCGCATGCGTCGCCTCATGGGGATCGAGGGTGACGACGTCAACGCGATCATCAAGGCGCTGCAACTCGACTGCGGCTTCGTGCACCAGTACATGGACGTCGCGTACAAGGTCACGGACGAGTTGCACGCCGAGTTCTGGCTGAACCACTGCGGTGCCTTGCTCGACGCCGAGCCGCACGGCGAGGAACGCGTGTTCGGGATGTGCCACACGATCGAGGACCCCACCTTCGACGCGACCGCGTTGGCCACGAACCCACGCGCACGGATCCGACCGATCCACCGCCCACCGCGAACGCCGTCCGACCGGCACCCGCATTGTCATTGGACGCTGGTGATCGACCCGGCGAACGAACCAGTGGGGGCAATTCCCCTGACCGACGAGGTCGGCGCGCTGCCGCTCGCGGGCGTGCCGAACGAGATGCCGCCCGACCGCGAGCCCGGCGGCATGCGCGACTACCGGGGGCCGCTCCGCCCCGAGTTCCGGCTCGCCGATCTCTCGTGGGGCGCGCTCGTCGGCGCGGCGCGCGAGTTCCAGGCGCAGGCGCACCTGCTGGTCGCCGCAACGGATCTCGCCCTGCGGTCGCACTTCGACGCGGCGGTAACGCGCCGCATCATCAGCGACGCCTGGGTCGGCTCCTCGTGGCTCACGAGCGAACGACTGGCGCAAGCGTTGCGGCTCGAGACACGCGACGCATTCGCGCTCGCTCGCGTGCTCTCACTCCAGGGCGCGCTGCCTGCCGGCCTGGAGCGCACGATCGAGGTCGACCACGCAGCGGGCCGGGTACGCGTCGAGCTCGTGCCCTCGGTGCCCGGACTGCTCTCGCCGGAGCATCCCGGCTGGCTCGGCCTCCTTGCCGGCGGCGACACCCGCGGCCTCGAGGCGATGGCGACCGGATTCGACCCACGGGCGCGCGTGCACGACGTCGAAGTGCGTGACGACCGCGTCACGTTCCAAGCCGGTATCGACACCACGGCACCGGTGGCGTCCGAGCCCGACGCGGTCGCGCTCACGCGCATCGGCATGGTCGGCACGTGGCAGTTCGACACGAGTGATCGGCTCGCGATGTCGTGACGCCGCCGTGGCCACGATCAGGTGAGCCGGGGGAGCGTCAACGGGCGATGGTGGCGCGCAGCGCGGCGAGCGCCGGCTTCGCGGTGCCGTCGAGATGCTCGAGACCGAGATTGTCGGCCCAGTTCGTGACGTCCGACGATTGGTCGCGGATCTCGTGGGTGAACAGCGGGCCGGCGAACGTATAGGTGTTCCATTGCCGGAGCTCGATGCCCATGTAGGCCGCCTGCGTGGCCTCGTTCACCGACATCGAGCTGGTCCCCGTCGGCGCGCCCCATTCCGTGCCCCAGATCCGCTTGCCGCCGTCGCCGTTGGTCGCCATGACGTCGTGCATGGTCTGGGTGTACAGCAGCGCGTTCCACCCGGCCGTGCCGGCGAGCGGGTCGAGCGGAAGCGGCGGGTACGGATGGGTGCCGACGGCATCGAAGTAACCCTTCGCGCCGGCCGCGTACATCGCCTTGAGGTAGTTGACGGGGTTGCGCGGGTCCGTCGGGTCGGCGCCCAGGTCGCCGTGCGGAGCGAGGCCGCCCGTCACGACCGTGGCCGACGGGTCGGCCCGGTGGATCGCGGGGTACGCGGCCTGCAACAGCGCGACGTATGCCGTCGCGTCGGGCCCGTTCGCAGACGCCCACCAGGGATCCCAGTTGGGCTCGTTCCAGATCTCCCACGCGTGCACGCCCATCGGCGCGTAGCGCGTGACCGCAGCCGAGAGGAACGCCGCGTAGTCGGACGGTCGTTGCGGCGGGCAGTACATCGTCTGCGCGGGACACGCCGCGGCGGTCTGCCGGGCCCAGGGCGGTGTGTACGCCGCGACGCCGAGCACCTGGAGGCCCCGGCTCGTCGCCGCCTTCACGACACGGTCCTCGGAGGTCCACACCGCCTGTTGCGGATCGGGCCCGTTGAACTCGACCGAGGTCCAGTCGAACGACAGGCGCACCCATTTCGCACCGGTCGCCGCGATCGCGTCGAAGTCGGCCGCGAGCTGCGCGTCGGTCTCCCACAGGAACATGCCCGGGGTCGAGAAGCCCACCCTGGCGGCCGGGACACCGTTCGCCGTCGGCGATGCCGGCGCCGCGACAGGTGCGGGTGCGGGCGCGGATACGGGTGCGGGCATGACGAAGCACCCGGAGCCCACGGTCACGGACGCCACGACGAACCCGCCAATTCCGAACCGGCGCATCACGCCGGCCCGCCCGCCGCCGTGGACGGCCTCCGAACGACTCCGCTTCATTTCGCCTGCCTGTTCGTTCCTCCTCCCAGCAAGCCGCCTGCAGACAATGCAGGACGGGCCGCGTCCCGGGAATAGGCCGTCCGGCCCGATTTCCTGCCGTACGGAATCGACCCAAAGGTTCAGGAGCGCAATCGCCGTCTACAGACGATGTGCAGCCGTCGGCCACTGTCCCGTAACGCGATGGAGATACGGACGACAGAACCGTGTGGTTCGCTCGGTCGCGTGATGCGAACCACGATCGGCGACGAGGTGCTGTCACAGATCTCCGAGAGCCTGCGCGCCGCGGCCGGTGTCGTCGACGGCATCCGCCGGACCGACGACGTCGGCGAACGGCAACGGCGCTGGGAGGACTTCGGTCTGCTGTTGAACCAGATCGACCGGTTGCTGCCGGACAGTCCGCTGGAGATCTGACGGCAGAGGTGTGCCCGCGAAAGACGCGGGCACGCCGGCGACGGCGGCCGGGCGCGTTCACTCCCCCCGGACGTGTCCGGCGTCGCCGCCGTTCGATCAACTCCGCTTGATCCCACCGCGCGGCCGCCGTGCCGAACGGCGGCGTGCGCTCAGCCCGCGCGTCGGATCTCGTCGGCGGAGAACTCGCTCGGGAGCTCGTAGCGGTCCGAGCAGCGACGCAGGCGGTACCCGTCGCGGGTCAGGGCTGCGACCTCGAAGCCGGAGCACCAGGTCCGGTTGAACCGGTTGCACACCTCGACCCGTGTGCCGGCCGGGAGGATCGCGGGTAGTTCGGCGGCGACAGTCATCTGTGTGCTCCTCGGAGGTCGTCGGGGTTCGACCCGCTGGGCTCTCGTCACCTGCCTCGGCCAAAGCATGGACGCCGAGTGTCACGGGCGGGTTTCGAGCGATCGACAACTTGGTGGCCGAGACGTTTCGATACGCATCCGCTGGACGTTTCGATACGCGCCCGCGTCTGCTCGCGCCCGCGTAGGGTTCGGCGCGCCGGTTGCGGCGGGAGAAGAGGCGGGCGATGCGACGTTCCATCGACGAAGGAATCGGGGATGCCGGCGCGGACGACGACGCGTCGGAGTGCAGCTGGTCGGTGATGGTGAGCGACGACTATGACGACGCGATCGCGCGCGTCGCCGTCACGGTCGAGGAGATCGGCCGGCGCGGTGAGGGCCTGACGGTCCACCTGTCGAGCGACGGGGCCCGCCGCCTCCGCCGCGCCCTACGAGTCGCCCTTGCAGAAGCCGGCGAACCGGCGGGGGAATGACGGCCCGGATCAGCGAGCGACGGGGCTCGGATCTTGCGAGACCTTCTTGTATGCCTGCTCGCGCACCTGGCTGACTGCCACTTGGTGATCCGCGACCGCGTCGTCGCTCGCGGGGAGAGCGAAGCCGGTATAGAGGACGCGGCGTTCGCGTGCCACCGGAGGATGACTCATGTGGAGTGTGCACGAGCAGTGGACCGTCACGTCGCCCGTGCGAGTCGGCAGGTCGCGCGGTGGCAGGCCCCACGTCGTGCGGTGCAGCGCGGGCTGCACGAGCGCGCGGTGCGAACCCGGCACGACCGAGAGTTGACCGCAGCTCGCGTCGGCACCCGTCACCGATACCCCCACGGTGAGGCCGGAGCAGGTGTACGAGTGCATCCCGAGCGAGCAGTCCTTGTGCCACAGCAGGTCCGAGATGCCCTTCACCACGCCGATCGGCTTCTCGAGTGCCTCGGCGGTCGTGCGCGCCACGTAACCGTCGTCGGTGAGCCGGCCGATGCGCAGGAAGCGCTCGTCGGCGAGCAAAGTCGCGAGCGTCGCGCTGTGCTCCTCGAACCGTTGGAGCCGTACCGCGCGTTGCGTGCCGTCGGATGTCTCGGCCCACCACGAACGACCGTCGTCGGGCGTGTACCGGGGCAGGGCGTCGTCGATGTCTCGGCTGATCTGCTCCATCTCGGAGGGGTCGAACCACCCTTCGAGATGGAGGAAGCCGGCTTCACACAGGAAGTGCGCGATCTCGGCGTCGTCGTCGTCGAGCGTGAAACTGCGCGCGAGGTCGAGCGGCGCGCCGTCACGGTCCTGAAACTGCACCGCTCCGGCCGTGTGGGCCGCCCGTCCGTCGACGAGGGCGCGCAGCACCACCCACCAGTCGAGGAAGTCGCCGAGGTTGCCGCGCTCCATCCGCAGCCGTGCCGACGCGACGAGCGTCATCGGCGTGATGAGATCGTTGACGAGCTTGCCGACCTCGTCGTCGTCGAGCTCGACGCGGGCGTCGCCGGTGTCGTCACGATCGACGGCGACGCGGTCGCCACGAATCGCGAGCGTCCACGCGCCGCTCGGCGTTGCGATGCAGAGCGGCGAGACGCGCAGCTCCGTCGCGGCCGGCACCGCGAGATGCGAGCGGGCCGCGGCGAGCGCGGCGAGCTCGTCGTCGAAGAACGTGCGCGTGTCGACGTCGCGAACATCGGCGTCGGTACGGGTACGAACGTCGAGCGAGCTCATGCCGACTCCTCCGGTACGAGCGGGAGGGGGATGCGGTACAGGGCAGCCGCGTTGTCCTGCAACACCTTGCGCTGGACTTCGACCGGTACGCCGTCGAGACCGGTCGCCGCCTGCTCCAGGCTGTCGGGGTACAGGCATGTCGGGTGTGGGAAGTCGGTCTCGAACAGCACGTTGTCGTACCCGAGCACGTCGAGTGTGTGGGCGACGTCGTGCTTCTCGAACCAGTAGCAGCCGTACATCTGGCGCCGGAAGTACGCCGACGGCGCCATCGACAGGTGGTCCATCGCACCGGGCGCCATCTCCCCGAGCTGATAGTCGAGCGACTCGAGCACGAAGGGGATCCACCCGATGCCGCTCTCGACCGACACGACCTTGAGCGCCGGATGCCGTTCGAGGAGCCCCGAATAGATGATGTTCGCGAGGACGCGCGCGTTCGTGAGGTACAGCATCGCGGAGCCGATCGCGAGCCGTCGATCGCCACTGTGGGAGGGCCACGGGGACTCGCCGTACCAGCTGAAACTCGTCTGGCTCGCGCCGATGTGGAAGTGCACGGGCAGGGCCAGATCGCTGCAGACGTCCCACAACGGATCCCACGCGCGCTCGCCGAGGTCGGCGAAACCGTGCAGCTGCGGATCGCTCGTCATGTTGACGCCGCGCAGGCCGAGCTGCGCGATCCGTTCCGTCTCACGTACCGATGCGTCGATGTCCCACCAGGGCAGCAGCCCCATCGGGAACAGCCGCTCGCCGGACTGCTCCTGCATCTCCGCCATCGCGTCGTTGTAGATGGTCACGCACGCCAGCCGCAGTGCCTCGTCGGTGATGTCGCCGAAGCGCTGTCCGCCGAATCCGGCGACGTTGGGGTATACGACCTGGGCCCAGATGCCGAGCTCGTCCATCACCTGGAGCCGCGGCTCGATCGCGTACGCGGCGGGGTGTGAATCGTCGATGGTCCAGCGCATGAAACCGGTGCCTCGGGACCGTTCACCGTCGCGGTCGACCACGCTCGCCGGGATGGCGCGGCCGAGGGAGACGCCGTCGAGGAACCATGACGGCCGGCCGTCGACCTCGACCACCTTCGGGACCCGATCGGCGAGGATCGCCGGCGCGCGTGACGTCCAGAGGTCGTGCGGCTCGGTGATGTGCGTGTCCGCGTCGATGACGCGCACACCGGCAAACGGCCGGCTGCCTGCTTCCATCAGAACCCCCCGGGAGCCGGCGCTCACCGTAGATCAAGGTCGGGAGACGTGGATACCCTCCGGGTCTGAGCACGAGGGCCGGTTGAGCAGAACGGCCGAGCCCCGTCAGAAGGGACGGCCCGATGCCGTACGTGAGCGGAAGCACCGTGCACGACGCCGACGCGCACCTGATGGAGACGCCGACCTGGCTCCGCGACCACGCGGACGCCGCGGTGCGCGACCGCATTCCCGTCCTGACGCTCTCGAGCGGCAACGAGCTGCGACAGACCGGCGATCCCGACGAGCAACTGCGCGACCTCGATGCCGCGTTCGACCGGCTCCGTCGCAAGCATGCGTCGGCCGAGTACCGGGCGGACGAGGCGGCCCAGATCATGGCGCGCAAGAACTTCGCCGCCACGGGTGCGTTCGTGGCCGCCGACCGCTCACGCGCGCTCGACCTGCTCGGCTTCCGGAGCCAGCTCGTGTTCAACACGTTCCACAACCGCCGGCTGCGCGACTGGGAGCACAGCGGCGATCTCGAGCTCGCGTACGGAGCCGCGAGAGCCCACAACCGTGGGATGCTCGAGTTCTGCGCCGCCGATTCCCGGCTCCTGCCGACCTGTTACGTGCCGCTCGTCGACTTCGAGCGCGCGAGTGTGACGGCGGGCGAAGCGATCGCGACGGGCGCGGCCGCGTTGCTCGTCGCGTCCGGGTGCCCTCCGGGCCACTCGCCCAGCCACGTCGGGCTCGACCCGGTCTGGGCCCGCGCCCAGGACGCGGGCATCCCGGTGGTGTTCCACGTCGGCGGAACCGGCGACCTCATCGATCCCAACTACTTCCGCAACGGTCTTCCCGTGCCGCCCGACTTTCACGGGGGCGAGGAGAACTTCCGGTCCGTCGACTACATGGGCATCCCGGTGCCGCCCGCGCAGACGCTCGCCACGATGATCTTCGACGGAGTGCTCGACCGGTTCCCGCGCCTGCGGATCGGCGTCATCGAGCAGGGTGCGATCTGGGTCCCGTCCTGGATGCGCCAGATGGAGGCCGCGTTCGAGGCGTTCGCTCGCCATGAGGAACGGCTGCGCGCGCTCTCGCTTCGCCCGAGCGACTACGTGCACCGGCAGGTCCGGTTCACGCCGTACCCGACCGAGGACGTGGGGTGGATCATCGACCAGACCGGACCGGACCTGTGCATGTTCAGTTCCGACTACCCACATGTGGAAGGAGGTCGCCGCCCGGTGGAGCGCTTCGAGGCGTCGCTCGGCGAGCGACCGGCGGCCGTGCGGCAGGCGTTCTACTGCGACAACTTCCTCGACCTGATGGGGACGGCCGCGCGCGAGCTTGCCGACGCGCCCGAGCCGTGACGGCGGCCTCGCCGAACCTGGCGCCGGCACGCGACGACGCCCGGGGGGAGGGACGTCGACGCGGCCGGTACGGCCGGTGCAGCCGGCGCAAGCGACGGGCCGGACGCCGCCTGTAGCGCCCGAGGCGGGCCGCCGGCAATCTCGCATGGCTCAGGGGAGAGTGCCCACCCCACGCGGACCGTGCAGCCCGAACCTCATGACCCTGCGCGCCGGCCACGCCGGTACACGTTTCTATTCGACCCGGCCCAGCCGCACATCACTCTGTGGGGTGATTCGCGACGCTCGCGCGTACCGGCGCGATACCGGAACGTGCGCGCAACGGCGTGTGTCGGTAGCGTGGTGGTCTTCTCTTGGCGGAAAGCGAACCGGGTGGGCACCGACACCGCCGCACTCAAAGCCGAAGCGGGCATCCAGCTCCGGGCATCGCACTTCGCGGTCTTCGTCGCCATTGTCGGCGCGCTCTACGTGCTCGGCGCGGAGAGTGCGTTCTGGATACAGCGTGAGGCCGCGACGGGGGTGGCCTTCTTTCCTGCGGCGGGCGTGACGCTGGCCGCCTTGGCCGTCACGCCGAGGCAGCGCTGGCCGTGGCTGCTCGCGACGATCGCGGTCGCGGAAGCGGCAGTCGACCTCCAGCACGGCCAGACACTGTGGATGGCGCTCGGATTCGCCGCCGCGAACACGGCCGAGCCCTACGTCGGCGCGACACTCCTGCGCGGCACCTTTCGCGGCGACGCGAGCCTCCGGCGGTTCTTCACGCGTTACATCCTGTACGCCGTGATCGCGGGCCCCCTCGTGGGTGCCGCCATCGGCGGCACGGTCGCCTCGTTCGCGGGCTTGCACGAGTCCGGCGCGTCGATCGCGACGAAGTGGTTCATCGGCGACGCGCTCGGCGTGCTGGTCATCGCGACGTGCGCGCTCGCGTGGCGGGAGCAGCATCAGCATCACGTGGACCCGCACGTGCCCTGGCTCGAGGTCGTGGCGTTTCCGCTCTTTACCGCGACGATCACGTCGGTGCTGATCTTGTTCTGGCACGAACCCCTCATCTACCTCGTACTTCCGGTGCTCATGTGGGCGGCGGTGCGTGGTGGCTTCTCCCTCGTCACGACCACGGGCGTCGCCATGGCGCTCGTCGCCGAGATCGCGGTCGTGTCGGGGAAGTCGCGTGACACGCTCGTGTCCGACGCCGGCACCGGGCGTCAGCTCCTCTATCTCCAGCTCTTCCTCGCCGTCGCGTTGTTGTCCGCGCTCGTGCTCGCCATCGAGGTCGGCGAACGCATCCGGGCCCAACGATCGCTGCGCAAGGCGCAGGCGGCCCGGCTGCTCGAGCGCGTCAACACGCTCGACGCGGCCGCGGACGAGCGGCGCCGCATAGCACGCGAAGTGCACGACATCGTGGGGCACGCGCTCAACGCGGTGGTGCTCCAGGCCGGCGGGGCCCGTCGCGTGCTCGACAAGGACCCGCCGCTCGCGCGTGAGCTCATCGAGTTGATCGAGAACACCGGCCGCGACGCCTTTCGTGACCTCGACGCCGCGCTGGGCCTGGTCGACCACTCGCCCGACCTCTCGCCGGGCCGTTCCATCGCGGACCTGCCCGCCCTCGTGGGCGCGCTGCAGCGAGCCGGCCTCGACGTGACCCTCACCGTCCACGGCGAACCGCGTCCACTGCCGCGCCTGGTCGAGTGGTCGGCGTTCCGCATCGTGCAGGAAGCACTCACGAACGTGGTGAAGCACACGGCCGACGCCCGCGCCCGGGTCGAGGTCGGCTACGAGCTCGACACGCTGGCCCTCCTGGTCGAGAACAGCGGCCGGCGCGTGGACGGCAACGGGAACGGTGGTCGCGGCGTTGTCGGGATGCGCGAGCGGGCGACGGTGCTCGGTGGTCAGATCGAGATCGGGCCCGACCAGCACGGCGGCTACACCGTGCGGGCCCGCATCCCGGTGAAGCAATCGTGAGCGCACCGGTGCGCGTGGTCGTGGTCGAGGACGACGTCCCCACCCGGATCGGGCTGAGGACGATCCTCGACGCCGAGCCCGACATCGTCGTCGTGGCGGAAGCTGACAACGGCGTCGCCGCGTGTGCGCTCGCCGCCGAGCTGCAACCCGATGTCGTCTTGATGGACGTGCAGATGCAGGAGCTCGACGGCATCGAGGCCACCAGACGCATCACGGACTCGCCGGGAAGAGCGGGCGAACCTCCCCGGGTGATCGTGCTCACAACGTTCGACCACGACGAGTACGTGTACCGGGCGCTTCGTGCCGGCGCGAGCGGCTTCATGCTGAAACGGACACCGGCGGAAGCGCTCGTCGACGCGGTCCGTGTCGTAGCCAAGGGCGACGCCCTGCTCACACCCGAGCTCACCCGTCGCCTCGTGGCCGGCTTCTCCCAGTCGGCCCCGTCCGACAGCGGAGCGTCGCTCGAGCGCCTCACCGACCGCGAGCGCGAGGTCCTCGTGCTCATCGCCCGCGGCCTGTCCAACCGTGACATCGCACGATGGTTGACCGTCAGCATCGAGACGGTGAAGACACACGTCAAACGCATCTTCATGAAGCTCGGCGTACGTGACCGGGCCCAGGCCGTCGTGGCCGCCTACGAGGCCGGCCTCGTGGTACCGAGCACGTAGCCCGCCCCGCGGCGGCGCCCACGGATTCCCGGGCCGCTCAAGACCTCCCCTGTGGCGTGCCGACAATGTCCGCATGGCCACGCGCGCTCCGATCCTGTGCGAGGTGACGCAGCTCCGGCTCGGGGACCGCTTCGCTCATCACGGCCGCACGCTGCGCGTCGACCGGGTCGTGCGTGACCCGGAGCTTCCGGCCACGGTGTTCGTCCGCACGGTCGAGGGCGTGGTCCCGAGCTTCAGCGAGCTCGACATCGTCTGGCTCGCGGACTGATCACGCCGCGCCGCCGGCCCCGCGACAAGACCGCCGGGACACGGGATTTCCCGGTTTCACTGGCGATCCGGCGGGGTCGGGTACACACTGGACCGGGCCGTCGACGGCCCGGCATGGGACCACGAGGTGGTCGATGCGCTACGTCTATGCGTTCATCGCCATTGCGTTCGTCGTGTACTTCGTGATCGCGGCGCGAATCAACGAGCGGCGTCAGTAACGGCTCGCCGATGACCGGACGTCGTGCGCCTTCCGCGGCGGGCGTGCTCGCGGAAGCCCGCGCCCGGCGTCGCGCCGCGGGCGGCGCGTTCCTGGAAGAGGCCGCGGCGCTCACCGATGCATGCCACGCGATGGCGGACCGCTTCGACGGTGGCGGTCGGCTGCTCGTGTGGGGAGGCGGGTTGTCGCACGCGGACGCCCGCCATGTCGTGGTGGAGTTCCTCCATCCCGTCATCGTGGGCAAGCGTGCGCTTCCGGCGCTCGCGATCGAGGACCCTTCGCAGGTCGGTGTCGTCGCACGGCCGGCCGACGTCGTGATGACGATCGCGAGCGGTTCCGACGCGGCCGCGGCAGACGCAGCGGACGCCGTGGTCGCCGCAGCCGCCGGTGCCGGCACGCTGGCCGTCTCCTTGTGTGGCGGGACCGGTGACCGGGCCGCTCGCGCTCGGGCGGATCACGTCGCGGCCGCCGCGGGCACGGACCCGCTCGTGACGCGAGAGCTGCACGTCACCGCGTACCACGTCCTGTGGGAGCTCGTGCACGTCTTCCTCGAAGGCGCGGCCCGCGTCGACGGCGAGGCCGGGCCGAGCTGCCCGGCCTGCGCCGACGAGGCGATCGCCGCGGTGGTCGTGACCCTGCTCCCCGACGGCATGGCGCGCGTGCGCACGCCCACCGGGAGCGAGGACATCAGCGTGGCTCTGGTCGACGTCGACGTCGGCGACCGCGTCCTCGTGCACGCGGCGGAGGCCATTGCCAAGGCACCCGATGACGCACCGGGTGCAGGCGGCCCCGCGGCCGGCCTGGCGTCGTTGTACCCGTTTCTCTACGGCGGCGCGGAAGGCGCCCCCCGCGTCGAGGCCGACGTGCGCGCGTCGACGGAGGCGAAGATCCGTGAGACGGCGCGTCTACGCGACGACGTGATCGAGCGTGAATGCGACGCGCTGATCGCGTGCGCGGCGGCAACGGCGCGCGCGTTCGCGGCCGGCGGCACCCTGTTCACGTTCGGCAACGGCGGCAGCAGCACCGACGCCGCCGCGCTTGCCCATCTGTTCACAAGCGCGGCACACGCCCGCCCGCTACGGGCCGTCGCGCTGCCCGACGACGCGGCAACGCTGACAGCACTCGCGAACGATGTCAGCTTCGACGTCGTGTACTCGCGGCAGCTCGCCGCGCTGGCGCAACCGGGCGACATCGCGTGCGGGATCTCCACGAGCGGCGACTCCGAGAACGTGAACCTTGCACTGCGCGACGCGGCCGCGCGAGGCCTGGAAAGAATCGGGTTGGCGGGTGGCACCGGAGGGAACATGATGGACGTGGGAAGCGACCACCTCTTCGTGGTTGATTCGCCGTCGGTGCACCGGGTGCAGGAAGCCCAGACGACGCTGTACCACCTGTTATGGGAGCTGACGCACGCGGCACTCCGCTGACGCGCACGACGCGGTGACGAACGGGTGAGCACCTGCCCGGCGCCCGGGCGGGGAGGGGGGAGGTACCCGGCATGGCTACCCGGCTCGAGGAGCAGCCCACCACCGACCCGCAGGATCTCACCGTCCATGTTCTGTGGATCAACGCCGGCCTCAGTTGCGACGGCGACTCGGTCGCGCTCACGGCGGCGACGCAACCGAGCATCGAGGAGATCGTGCTGGGCGCGCTGCCGGGCCTGCCGAAGGTCGCGGTGCACTGGCCGTTGATCGACTTCGAGTGCGGCCCCGAGCAGGGTGCCGACACGTTCATCGAGTGGTTCTTCAAGGCGGAGCGCGGCGAGCTCGAGCCGTTCGTGCTCGTACTCGAGGGCTCCATCCCCAACGAGAAGATCAAGCCGGAGGGGTACTGGAGCGGCTTCGGCAACAACCCCGACACCGGTCAGCCGATGACGACGAGCGAGTGGATCGACCGGCTCGCGCCGAAAGCCACCGCCATCATCGCCGCCGGCACCTGCGCGACATACGGCGGCATCCACGCGATGGCGGGGAACCCGACGGGCGCGATGGGAGTCGCCGACTACCTCGGCTGGAACTGGCGCTCGAAGGCCGGCCTGCCGATCGTGAACGTGCCGGGCTGTCCGATTCACCCCGACAACCTGGCCGAGACGATCCTCCACTTGCTCTACGCGGTGACGGGCGCGTCACCCGCTCCTCCGCTCGACTCGGCGTTGCGGCCGACGTGGTTGTTCGGCGCGACGGTGCACGAGGGTTGCGACCGCGCCGGCTACTACGAGCAGGGCGACTTCGCGATCGAATACGGCTCACCGAAGTGCCTCGTGAAGTTGGGTTGCTGGGGCCCCGTCGTGAAGTGCAACGTGCCCAAGAGGGGCTGGATCAACGGCATCGGTGGGTGCCCGAACGTCGGCGGCATCTGCATCGCGTGCACGATGCCGGGCTTCCCCGACAAGTTCATGCCCTTCATGGACGAGCCGCCCGGAAGCACGATCTCCACCGGCGTCACGGGGATGTTCTACGGGCCGCTCATCCGCGCACTGCGCTCGATCACCGCGAAGACGGTCGACAAGGAACCGAAGTGGCGCGTGCCCGGCAACGAATTGCGGACGGGATACCAGCCGCCCTGGTGAGCGCGGGGTGCTGCGCGCAGGACACACCCGAAGGGTTCTCGGCGAAGTACCGACGAGCCGGCGGCGGGATCACAACGTCATGGACGAGGAGGCACCGGGATGACCATCACGGAACGGCGTGAAGGTGGCGCAGGCCCGGGAGGCTCGGGCACGAACGTCGTCGAGATGGCGTGGGACCCCATCACGCGCATCGTCGGGAGCCTCGGCATCTACGCCAAGATCGACTTCTCGCAGAAGAGAGTGCTCGAGTGCTTCAGCACGTCCTCGATCTTCCGCGGCTACAGCATCTTCATGAAAGGCAAGGACCCGCGCGACGCGCATTTCATCACCAGCCGCATCTGCGGGATCTGCGGCGACAACCACGCAACGTGCTCCGTCTACAACCAGAACATGGCCTACGGCGTGCGGCCGCCGCATCTCGGCGAGTGGATCATCAATCTCGGCGAGGCCGCGGAGTACATGTTCGACCACAACATCTTCCAGGAGAACCTGGTCGGGGTCGACTACTGCGAGAAGATGGTGCGGGAAACGAACCCGGGCGTGCTCGAACAGGCCAACCGCACCGAGGCGCCGCACGCAGCGGACCACGGGTACCGCACGATCGGCGACATCATGCGGTCGCTGAACCCGATCGAAGGCGAGTTCTACCGCGAAGCGTTGCAGGTGAGCCGCTCGACCCGCGAGATGTTCTGTCTCATGGAAGGCCGTCACGTGCACCCGTCGACCCTGTACCCGGGCGGCGTCGGCACGTCGGGAACCGTGCAGGTCTTCACCGACTACCTCGCGCGCTTGATGCGCTATGTCGAGTTCATGAAGCGCGTCGTACCGATGCACGACGACCTGTTCGACTTCTTCTACGAGGCACTGCCGGGCTACGAGCAGGTCGGTCAACGCCGCGTGCTGCTCGGCTGCTGGGGCAGCCTCAACGATCCCGAGTACTGCGACTTCACGTACGAGAACATGAGCGACTGGGGTCGCAAGATGTTCGTGACACCGGGCGTCGTCGTGGACGGCCGGCTCGTCACCACCGACCTCGTCGACATCAACCTCGGCATCCGCATCCTGCTCGGCAGCTCGTATTACGAGGACTGGGAGGACAAGGAGCGATTCGTCACGCACGATCCGCTCGGGAACCCGGTCGACCGCCGCCACCCTTGGAACCAGCACACGATCCCGAAGCCCCAGAAGCGCGACTTCGACGACAAGTACAGCTGGGTGATGTCTCCTCGCTGGTTCGACGGCACCGATCACCTCGCCCTCGACACGGGCGGCGGACCGATCGCGCGCCTGTGGTCGACCGCGCTCGCAGGCCTCGTCGACATCGGCTACGTCAAGGCGACGGGGAACAGCGTGCAGATCAACCTGCCCCGCACCGCGACGAAGCCCGAGGCGAGCTTCGAGTGGAAGATCCCCCAGTGGAGCAACGCGCTCGAGCGCAACCGCGCCCGCACGTACTTCCAGGCCTATGCCGCCGCGTGCGCGCTGCACTTCGCCGAAAAGGCGCTGGGCGAGGTGCGCCAGGGTCACACGAAGACGTGGGAGCCCTTCACCGTTCCCGACGAGGCGGTCAGCTGCGGCTTCACCGAGGCTGTACGGGGCGTGCTGTCGCATCACATGGTGATACGCGGGGGCAAGATCGCCAACTACCACCCGTACCCGCCGACGCCGTGGAACGGCAGCGTGCGCGACGTGTACGGCACACCGGGCCCGTACGAGGACGCGGTGCAGAACACACCGATCTTCGAGGAGAACCCGCCCGAGAATTTCAAGGGCATCGACGTCATGCGGGCGGTGCGCAGCTTCGACCCGTGCCTGCCCTGCGGGGTCCACATGTACCTGGGGAAGGGCAAGGTGCTGGAACAGGTGCACTCACCCACGCTGCTGCCGTACGCCAGGTAGCCGGTCACGTGGTGGGCGACCCGCGAGACCTCGAAGCCCGGATCGAGACGCTGCTCGAGCGGCTCGCGTCACACGGCGACGGAGCTCGCGAGGACGCCGAGGAGCTCGTCGCCCTGCTCGTCGAGCTCTATGGCGCGGGGTTGGCGCGTGTCGTCGCGTTGCTGGGCGACGACGCGGTGCGCCTGACCGGCGACGAGCTCGTGTCGGCGCTCATGGTCCTCCACGGGGTGCACCCGCTCGACGCGAGGGAGCGCATCGCGCAGACGGTCGAGCGGGTGCGCAGGTCCACCGGAATCGACGTCGAGTTTGCGGGCGTCGACGACGCGGGCGTCGCGCGCGTGCGCACCGAGCCCGCCGTCGGCGCGCTGGTCGAGACCGCGCTGCTCGAGGCCGCGCCCGAGATCGCCCGCGTCGTGATCGAGCCCCTCCCCGTACCGGTCGCCTTCGGCCCCACGCGCCGATGACCCCCTCCCCCCTCCCGCAGTTGGGACGATCTTCCGCTCGTGCGGCGGGAATTCGTCCCAACTGCGGGCGTGAGGTCGTGCGATGACGAGTGTGCTGCGGCGATTCGTGCAGCGACCGGCCCCGCCGCCGCGCGACGAGCGGTGCGAGCTGTGCGCCGAACGGATACCGCCCGAGCACGGTCACGTCGTCGAGACCGACAGCCGCCGCCTGCTGTGCACGTGCACCGCGTGCCGGCTGCTGTTCAGCAATCCGGGTGCGGGCGGCGGCAGGTACCGAGCTGTGCCCGACCGGTATCGCTACCAGGCGTCGTCGCCGATCGGGCCCGCCCACTGGGACGCCGCGCAGATACCGGTGTCGACTGCCTTCTTCTTCTACAACTCGTCGATCGGGCGAACAGTGGGCTTCTATCCCAGCCCGGCCGGTGCGACCGAATGCCTGCTCGGCGACGAGACCTGTGCCGAGCTCGCCGCGGCCGACCCGTTGTTCGGCGAGCTGACACCCGACGTCGAAGCGGTGCTGGTGACCCGCGACGGAGCGGGCTTCGCGTCGTATCTCGTGCCGATCGACGCGTGCTACGAGCTCGCCGGCCGCATCCGCATGCACTGGAAAGGGCTCGACGGCGGCGACGAGGTGCGCCGCGAGATCGACGCCTTCTTCGCGTCGCTGCGAGAGAGTGCGAAAAGAGCCAGCGACAGGACCGGGGTGTGACGATGCTCGAGCTGTCGTTCGAGTGCGTCGACGTGCAGGCCGAACGCTTCGCCGCGTCGCCGACGCTGCTGTTCTCGTTGCGCATCTGCGAGCTCACCGGTGAGCCGATCCACGCGGTCACGCTGCGCTGCCAGATCCGCATCGAGCCCGACCGGCGGCGCTACTCGCATGCGGAGCAGGACGCGCTCTACGACCTCTTCGGCGAACCCGCTCGCTGGGGCGACACGGTTCACCCGATCCAGTTCGCCTCGGTCTCGCACGCCGTACCGGGCTTCGCGCGCAGCACCGACACGACCATCCCGGTTGCGTGCAGCTACGACCTCGAGGTTGCGGCGGGAAAGTACTTCTCGTCGCTCGTCGACGGCGAGGTGCCCCTGATGTTGCTGTTCTCGGGCACGGTGTTCGCGCGCGGCGAGACCGGTTTCACGGTGCACCAGATTCCGTGGCACCACGAGGCGCGTTACCGGCTGCCCGTGTCGGTGTGGAAGGACATGATCGACACGTTCTTTCCGAACGAGGGCTGGCTGCGAATGCGGCGCGAGACGATCGACGCATTGCGGCGCTACCGCGGGCGCCAGGCCCTCGCAACATGGGACGACGCAGTGGAGCGCTTGCTCAAGGAAGCCGGGGACAGCGGGTGAATCTCGACGCGGCCCGGCAGGTCGCCGACGCGGTGCTCTTCGAGGGCTATCTGCTCTACCCGTACCGCAGCACGGCCCAGAAGAACCAGGTGCGGTGGCAGTTCGGCGTGCTCGCACCACCGGGCTACGCGCGCTCCGCCGGTGAGTCGTCGTTCTCGCACACGGAACTGCTCGTCGAGGCGGCGGCCGACGCGACCGTACGGGTCGTCGTGCGCTTCCTCCACCTGGAGACCCGCACCGTCGAGGCGGCGGTCGGCGACGGCTTCGTGCCGGTCGACTCGCTCGCGGTCGACGGCGAGGAGGTCGTCACCTGGACGGAGGGTATCGAGCGCGAATCACCGGCGGAATTCGCGCTCGCGCAGCTGCTGCATCGCGAGGAGGCCGCACCGTTCGGTGCGCCCGCACACCGCCATGTCGAGGTACTGGCGGACGCGACGGGGTCCGCCGTCGGTCGACTGGTGCGCGAGCGCGAGGCCGTCACCGGCGTCGTGCGGGCACACGCGCAGCGCACACCAGGGCCGTTCAGCGCGATCAGGCTGCGTATCCGCGTGGAGAACATCGTCGCCGGTGTCGACCCGGCGACTGATCGCGACCGCGCCTTGGGTCGCTCGTTCGTGTCGGCGCATCTCCTCGTCGCGATGGAACGTGGACGCTTCATCTCGCTGCTCGATCCGCCCGAATGGGCGCGTGACGAGGCACGCGCCTGCGAGAACGTGCACACCTACCCGGTGCTGGTCGACGACGGCGAAGGTGGCGACGTCGTCCTGTCGTCACCGATCATCCTCTACGACCATCCCGAGATCGCACCCGAGAGCGCGGGCAACCTGTTCGACGGCACCGAGATCGACGAGATCCTCACCCTCCGCACGATGGCCCTCACCGACGCCGAGAAGCGCGCCGCGCGCGCCACCGACCCTCGCGCCGCGGCACTCGTCGACCGCGTCGACGCGATGCCGGCGGAGTGGCTCGAGCGCCTCCACGGCGCGATTCGCTCGGTCGAGCCTGCGGCCCGCTTGCCGATGGGGCGCGACGACGGGCCTCCCCAGCCGGGATCGGCACCATGGTGGGATCCCGGCCGCGACGCGTCGGTGTCGCCCGAGACCGACGTCGTACGGGTCGGCTCGGCGGCCGTGTCACGCGGGTCGCGGGTGCAGCTCCGGCCGGCCGTGCACCGCGCCGACGCTCAGGACATGTTCCTCGACGGGCGCACTGCGACGGTCGAGGCCGTCCTCGTCGACGTCGACGACAAGCAGTACCTCGCGGTGACGCTCGACGACGATCCCGCCTCGGAGCTGCTCCAGTGGCACGGCCGGTTCCTCTACTTCTCGCCCGACGAGGTACAGCCACTGTGAACGAACCGATCACAACGTGCGGACGAAGCGGAGCCGTGGGCGGAGCCCGGGAAGGCGTAGCCGAGGGAGCCACGTGTTCGGTCTTGGTCGCGGGGATCGGCAACATCTTCCTCGGCGACGACGGCTTCGGCGTCGAGGTCGTGTCGCGGCTCGCGCAACGACCCTTGCCGCCGGGCGTCGAGCTCCTCGACGTCGGGACGGGCGGCATCCACCTCGCCTACGAGCTGCTCGAAGGCTACGACGTGCTGATCGCGATCGACGCGCTGGCCCGGGGCGTGGAGCCCGGCACCGTCTGCGTGTTCGAGCCCGACGTCGCCGAGCTCGACGCGGCCGCCCGCACGAGCCCACCCTTGTTCGACGGTCACGGCCTCGAGCCCGTCACGGTGCTCACCCTCCTGACCGCGCTCGACGCGCGGCCCCGGCGCACTCTGGTGGTCGGTTGTGAACCGGCCGACGTCACCGACAGGATCGGGCTGAGCCCGGTCGTGGAACGGGCCGTCGACGAGGCGGTGGCCGTCGTGCGCGATCTGCTCCAGACCCAGACGACGCTCGTCCGACCGAACGGCGGTGAATGATGCGACACTTTGGGAAATTGACGATGCTCGGCCTGCTCGGCCTGGCCGGGTACGTCGCATACCGGCAACGCCCGGATCTCGAGCGCTACTTGCGCATCCGCGCGATGTGACGGCAGGGAGGGCCCGAAGGTGTGCCTCGGCATTCCGGGCGAGATCGTCGAGCTGAACGGCGACGAGCCCGACCTCGCGTCCGTCGCCGTCGGCGGCGTTCGCCGGATGATCAACATCGGCCTGCTCGAAGGCGAGCCGCTCGCGCCCGGCGACTGGGTGCTGATCCACGTCGGCTTCGCGCTCTCGAAGATCGACGAGCGCGAAGCCGCGGACGCGCTCGAGTTCCTCGAGAGCATCGGCCAGGCCTATGCGGACGAGCTCGACGCGCTGCGGGCCGCCGCTCCCGAATAGACCGCCACGATCTACGAAAGGAGGTGCCGTGCGCTTCGTCGACGAGTACCGCGACGCCGCGAAGGCGCAGGCACTCGCGGCCGAGATCGCGTCACGATGCGAACCCGGCCGTCACTACAAGTTCATGGAGGTGTGCGGCGGCCACACCCACACCATCTACAAGCACGGGCTCGAGGACTACCTGCCCGAAACGGTGACACTCGTGCACGGGCCCGGCTGCCCGGTGTGCGTCATCCCCATGGGACGGATCGACGACGCGATGGCGATCGCCGAACAGCCAGACGTGATCCTCACGACCTTCGGCGACATGATGCGGGTGCCGGGAGGCCACGGCTCGTTCTTCGACGCTCGCGCCCGCGGTGCGGACATCAGGATGGTGTACTCACCGCTCGACGCGCTGCGGATCGCCCGCGACAACCCCGGCCGGCGGATCGTGTTCCTCGCGATCGGCTTCGAGACCACCGCGCCGTCCACCGCGATGACCGTGCTGCGCGCCGAGCGCGAGGCACTCGAGAACTTCTCGGTCTTCTGCAACCACGTCACGATCGTTCCCGCTCTCAAGGCCATCCTCGATTCCCCCGACCTTCGCCTCGACGGCTTTCTCGGGCCCGGGCACGTGTCGACCGTCATCGGCTGCCGCCCCTATGAGTTCGTCGCCCGGCAGTACGGCCGGCCGATCGTGACCGCAGGGTTCGAGCCGCTCGACATCCTGCAGGCGATCGCGATGCTGCTCGACCAGCTCGGCGACGGCCGCGTCGAGGTCGAGAACCAGTACCGCCGGGTCGTGCCCTGGGACGGCAACCCGAAGGCGCTGCGCGTGATCGGCGAGGTGATGGAGTTGCGCCCGTATTTCGAGTGGCGGGGCCTCGGGTTCATCTCTCATTCCGCCCTGCGCCTGCGCGATGCCTACGCGCGTTTCGACGCCGAGGCGATCTTCGACGTTCCGGGCCACCGCGTGGCTGATCCGAAGGCGTGTCAATGCGGTGAGGTGCTCAAGGGTGCGATCAAGCCGTGGGAGTGCAAGGTCTTCGGCACGGCGTGCACGCCCGAGACACCGATCGGAACGTGCATGGTGTCGTCGGAAGGCGCCTGCGCGGCGTACTACAACTTCGGGCGCTTCACCCGCACACGCGTTCGATCGAGCGCGCAGTGACGGCGTCGCAATCCAATGCGCGCGAGGCGCAGGTGCTCGAACGCATCGAGCGAGCGCGACGGCGTGCACCTGCCATCCGTGAAGAGCGGATCAGCATGGCCCACGGCGCCGGCGGCAAGGCGACGCGCACCTTGATCGAGGCGCTGTTCCTGCCCGCGTTCCGCAATCCGTTGCTCGAGCCGCTCGAAGACCAAGCGGTGTTCGGAATCGACCTGGCTGCCGGCGGCGACCCTGTGGGCCGGGCGCGGCTCGCGTTCACGACCGACTCGTTCGTCGTGTCACCGCTGTTCTTCCCGGGCGGAGACATCGGCGAGCTGGCGGTCAACGGTACCGTCAACGATCTCGCCGTCAGCGGGGCCCGCCCGCTGTACCTGTCGGTCGGCCTCATCCTGGAGGAGGGCTTCCCGATCGCCGACGTGCGGCGCATCGCTGCCTCGATGGCGTCGGCCGCGGCCCAGGCCGG
>JAMXLJ010000125.1 GCA_024281095.1 Acidimicrobiia bacterium
TGCCGGGTGACAACACCGAGATGGTGGTGGAGTTGATCGCGCCGATCGCGATGGAAGAAGGGTTGCGGTTCGCGATCCGTGAGGGTGGCCGCACCGTCGGCGCCGGCCGCGTCACCAAGATCGTCAAATGACACTCAACCGCGCGAGCAGCGCGGTGAGCGGAGCGGCCCGGAGGGCGCGCAGCGAGCTCGCCAGCGAGCGACGTGAGGAGCGAGCGAGACAACATGCCTGACGCAAAGGGCCAGAAGATCCGGATCCGGCTCAAGGCCTACGACCACGAGATCATCGACCAGTCGACGAAGAAGATCGTCGAGACCGTGGTCCGCACCCAGGCGAAGGTCCGTGGGCCCGTGCCGCTGCCGACGGAGATCCACAGGTACTGCGTCGTCCGCAGCCCGCACGTCGACAAGGACTCCCGCGAGCACTTCGAGATGCGCATCCACAAGCGCCTCATCGACATCGTGGAGCCCACGACGAAGACCGTCGAGTCGCTCCAGCGCCTCGACCTGCCGGCCGGCGTCGACATCGAGATCAAGATTCAGCAGGTGTGACCAGGCGCCGGAGCTCCGGCGGCACGGTTTCACAAGCGCCCGGTCATCCGATAGGATCACCTGGTTCACCGAACTGACGTCTGCGTTTGCCGCGTCGTGCGGGACTGCGCAGCACAACCGAGACACGCTCCGCCGGAGACGCTCCGTGCGGAGCGTTCGCGTGAACGAGCACACGCGAACCACGATCGAGCGGATTCACGAACCGCAGGGGAAAGACGTCGCCTCATGGCCGCGAAAGGGATCCTCGGGCGCAAGCTGGGCATGACCCAGCTCTGGAACGCCGACAATCGCATCGTCCCGGTCACGGTCATCGCGGCCGGGCCCTGTCACGTCGTGCAACTGAAGACGCCCGAGCGTGACGGGTACTCCGCCGTGCAGCTGTCGTTCGGCGAGGTCAAGGCCCGCCGGCTCAACAAGCCCGAGCTCGGACACCTGCGCAAGGCCGACGCCGCCCCGACGCAGCATCTCGCCGAGGTACGGGTCGACGACCTGTCGGGGTTCGAGATCGGTCAGGTCCTCAAGGCCGACATCTTCTCGGCCGGCGATCTCGTCGACGTCACCGGCATCTCGAAGGGCAAGGGCTTCAGCGGTGTCATGAAGCGCCACAACTTCAAGGGCCAGGGCGCCTCGCACGGCAACCACAAGAAGCATCGTGCGCCGGGATCGATCGGCGCGTGCGCGACGCCGGCGCGGGTGTTCAAGGGCACGCGGATGGCCGGTCAGTACGGCCACGAGCGGGTGACGACCCTCAATCTCCAGGTCGTGGAGGGCGACGCCGAGCGGGGGCTGCTGCTCGTGCGGGGATCTGTCCCCGGCCCGACCGGCGGCCTCGTCCTCGTGCGCGATGCGGTGAAGCGTCCGAGCCCCACGGGAGCCCAGTGATGGCAACCCTCACGATCCGCGACAGGACCGGCCGCGACACCGGCACCCTCGATGTGCCCGACGATCTGTTCGGCATCGAGCCCAACGTCGCGGTGATGCACCAGGTCGTCACCGCGCAGCTCGCCGCGGCGCGAAGCGGCACGCACAACACCCGCACACGTGCCGAGGTCGCGGGCGGCGGCTCGAAGCCGTGGCGTCAGAAGGGCACCGGCCGGGCCCGCCAGGGATCCATCCGAGCACCGCACTGGCGTGGCGGCGGCATCGCGCACGGCCCCAAGCCGCGGGACTACCGCCAGCGCACACCGAAGAAGATGGTCCGTCTCGCGCTGTGCTCGGCATTGTCGGACCGCGCGTCCGAGGGCAGGGTCGCGGTCGTCGAGGACTGGGGATTCGACGTACCGCGCACCAAGGACGCGATGCGCGTGCTCGAGGCGCTCGGCCTCCGCGGCGCCGACCGCCGCGAAGACCGCGTCCTGGTCGTGCTGCACCGTCACGAGGACACGGCCTGGCGTTCCTTCCGCAACCTCGGCTCGCGCGTGCAGATCATCCTGCCGGAGGAGCTGAACACCTACGACATCCTCGTCAACGACTGGATCGTGTTCAGCCGGCCGACGCTCGACAGCACCGTCGCCCGCTTGTCGGGCAACGGTGCTGGCGACGGCAGCGGCCTCGAAGCCGACGACGACACGGACGCGGGCGAAAGCGAGGAGTCATGAACGGCCGCGACCCGCGCAGCGTGATCATCCGGCCGGTGGTGTCGGAGAAGTCCTATGCCGCCTACGACGACAACGTGTACACGTTCGTCGTCGCCCCCGACGCCAACAAGATCGAGATCAAGCAGGCGGTCGAATCCATTTTCGGTGTCCACGTCACCAACGTGAACACGCTCAACCGCGGCGGGAAGCGCAAGCGCAACCGGAAGACCGGGAGCTGGGGCAAGCGCGCGGACCAGAAGCGCGCGGTCGTATCGCTCGCCGCGGGCGACCGGATCGAGATCTTCGGGGGCTGACGATGCCGATTCGCAAACGCAAGCCGACAAGTGCAGGTCGCCGCTTCCAGACCGTGTCCGATTTCGCCGAGGTCACCAAGGACCGTCCGGAGAAGTCGCTCACGAAGCCCAAGCCGAAGTCGGGCGGCCGCAACGCCTACGGTCGCATGACCTCGCGTCATCGCGGCGGCGGTCACAAGCAGAAGTACCGCGTGATCGACTTCCGCCGGAACAAGGACGGTGTGCCGGCCAAGGTCGCGGCCATCGAGTACGACCCGAATCGGAACGCGCGCATCGCCCTGCTGCACTACCTCGACGGCGAGAAGCGCTACATCCTCGCCCCCGCGCAGGTGTCGGTCGGTGACATGCTGCAGAGCGGTCAGGGCTCGGAGATCCGGCCGGGCAACGCGATGCCGTTGCGGTACATCCCCGTCGGCACGACCGTTCACAACATCGAGCTCAAGCCCGGTGCGGGTGGGAAGCTCGCACGCGGCGCCGGTGCAGCCGTGCAGCTCGTGGCGAAGGAAGGCCAGTTCGCGACACTGCGCCTCCCGTCCACCGAGATGCGCCGCGTGCCGATCGACTGCCGGGCCACGATCGGCCAGGTCGGCAACACCGAGGCCGGACTGGTGTCCACCGGCAAGGCCGGTCGCGCCCGCTGGCAAGGCAAGCGGCCGCACGTGCGCGGCGTCGCCATGAACCCGGTCGACCACCCGCTGGGTGGCGGCGAGGGCAAGAGCTCCGGTGGCCGCCATCCCGTCTCACCGTGGGGCAAGCCCGAGGGCCGCACCCGTGCCCGAGGCAAGGCGTCCGACAAGTTGATCATCCGCCGTCGTCGTGGCCGCGGTGCACGGAGGTAATCGATGCCGCGAAGCCTGAAAAAGGGACCGTTCGTCGACGAGCACCTGCGGGTGAAGGTCGAGCGGATGAATGCGAGCGGCGAGCGCCGCGTCATCAAGACGTGGTCGCGCCGGTCGACCATCACACCCGAGATGGTCGGGCACACGCTCGCGGTGCACGACGGTCGCAAGCACGTTCCCGTGTACGTCACCGAGGCGATGGTCGGCCACAAGCTGGGCGAGTTCGCGCCCACGCGCACGTTCCGGTACCACGCGGGTCAAGAACGCTCGAGCAGGCGGTAGGACGACGATGCCCGAGACCCGCGCCACACTTCGTTACTCCGGCACCTCCCCGTACAAGGTCCGTGCCGTCCTCGAGCTGATCCGCGGGGTCGAGGTCGCCGTCGCGCGTCAACGTCTGCAGTTCTGCGGGCGCGACGCCGCCGACGAGGTGATCAAGCTGCTCGACTCGGCGGTCGCCAACGCCGAGGAGAACGACCACCTCCCCGCCGACGAGCTCTACGTGTCGCGCGCGTTCGCCGACGAGGGCCCGACGATGAAGCGCTGGCGCCCGCGGGCGCGTGGTCGCGGCACGCGGATCCGCAAGCGCACGTCTCATGTCACCGTCGTCGTCGCGCGTTACAGCGACGAGGAGCTCGCCCGCCGGGCCAGGAAGGAAGCAGCGTCGGGTCGGGTGCCCGACCGCCGGCGTCGCGTGCAGCGCCGCCGTCGCGCCGAGGAGGCACCGGCAGCCGCGGTCACGGAAGAGACGCCGGTCGAGGAGCTCGAGGCCGCCGAAGCGGAGGGCCTCGTCGCGACGGAAGGTGTCGTCGCGGCCGAGGAGGCACTGCTCGAAGGGGCCGACAGCGAAGCGGTCGAGACCGAACCGGCGGCAGCGGAAGCGGCAACGACCGAGGAAGCCGCCGCCCCGGAGGACGCGACCACCGGAACGGACGTCGAGCCCGCGGCCGAGCCCGACGCGGATGCGACCGCGCCGAGCGCCACCGAGACCGCCACCGAGAACAAGGAAGACGAGGCCTAGCCATGGGTCAGAAGGTCAACCCCTACGGCTTCCGCCTCGGCATCACCACCGACTGGAAGTCGCGCTGGTTCGCCGAGGACGAGGCCTACACCGATGCGCTGGTCGAGGATTGGAAGATCCGCGACTACCTCCGCAAGCAGCTCGAGCGCGCGGCGGTCAGCCGGATCGAGATCGAGCGGACCCGCGACCGGTTGCGTGTCGACCTCTACACCGCGCGCCCGGGCATCGTGATCGGCCGGCGCGGTGCGGAGGCGGATCGCCTTCGTGGCGGCCTCCTGAAGATCACGGGCAACGCGAAGATCCAGCTCAACATCCAGGAGATCAAGCAGCCCGAGCTCGACGCGAACCTGATCGCGCAGGGCGTCGCGGACCAGCTGGCCGGCCGCGTGTCGTTCCGGCGCGCGATGAAGCGCGCGGTGCAGACGGCGATGAAGGCCGGCGCACAAGGGATCCGGGTGCAGTGCAGCGGCCGTCTCGGTGGCGCCGAGATGTCGCGTAAGGAGTGGTACCGCGAAGGCCGTGTACCGCTGCACACGCTGCGAGCCGACATCGACTACGGCCAGGCCGAGGCGCGCACGACGTTCGGCCGCATCGGCGTGAAGGTCTGGATCTACAAGGGCGACATCCTGCCGTACAAGGCCGCGGCCGAGGAGAAGATCGCGCGCGAGGCGGCGATGGCCGTCGGCGAGACGTCGGGCCAGGCGCCCGGCCGGCGTGTGGTGAGCGCGGGTGGCGGCCGGCGCCGGCAGCCGGCGGCGGAGCCGGTGGCCGCCGAGGCGATCGACACCGAGGAGGCGCCGGCCGAGGCCGGCGCGCTGGTGAAGGAGGCCGACCCCGAGCTCGAGCGGCTCCTCGCCGAAGAGGAGGAGATCGAGCGGCGCACCCGTCAGCACCACGAGACGCCGCACTTCCGGGGAGACGAAGACTGATGCTCATGCCGCGGAAGATCCGGCACCGCAAGGTGCAGCGGGGTCGCATGGAAGGCGCGGCGAAGGGCGGCACGCGCGTGCACTTCGGCGACTACGGGATCCAGGCGCTGGAGCCGGGCTGGATCACCAACCGTCAGATCGAGGCCGCCCGAATCGCGATGACCCGTTACATCCGCCGAGGCGGGAAGGTGTGGATCAACATCTTCCCCGACAAGCCCGTGACCCAGAAGCCCGCCGAGACGCGCATGGGCTCGGGCAAGGGCAACCCCGAGCACTGGGTCGCGGTCGTGAAGCCCGGTCGTGTGATGTTCGAGCTCTCGGGCGTTCCGGAGAACACGGCGCGCGAGGCGATGCGGCTCGCGATGCACAAGCTGCCCATCAAGACCCGCTTCGTGGTCCGCACCGAGGAGGTCTGACGATGACCTCCAAGACCACCGAGCTGCGCGAGTTGAACGACGACGCGCTGCTCCAGCGGCTGGCCGAAGCGCGCGAGGAGCATTTCAACCTCAGGTTCCAGAACGCGACCGGACAGCTCGACAACACGACGCGGATGCGCGACGTGCGGCGCGACATCGCGCGGCTCCTGACGTTGCTGCGCCAGCGCGAGATCGAGGCGGCCGAATCCGCCCAGGGCGAGGAGTAGTCGATGGCGAACGAGACGACATCGGGCGAGACGACGTCCACCGAGAGCAGGACGAACGGCCGCAAGGTTCGCGAGGGCATCGTGGTGTCCACGAAGATGGACAAGACCGCGGTGGTCGCGGTGGTCGATCGCGTGCAGCACCGGCGCTACCGCAAGACCGTGCAGCAGACACGCAAGCTGTACGCGCACGACGAGACGAACGACGCCCGCGAAGGCGACCGGGTGCGGGTCGCCGAGACCCGTCCCCTCTCACGCCAGAAGCGCTGGCGCGTCGTCGAAGTCCTCGAGCGCGCCCGTTAACCGACAAGCGAGAAGACATGATCCAGCAGGAGAGCCGCCTGAAGGTGGCCGACAACTCAGGGGCCAAGGAGGTGCTCTGCATCAAGGTCCTCGGTGGGACGCGCCGCCGCTACGCCAGCATCGGAGACGTGTTCGTCGCGACGGTGAAGGACGCGGTGCCGGGCGCGGCGGTGAAGAAGGGTGACGTCGTGAAGTGCGTCGTCGTGCGCACGAAGAAGGAGAAGCGCCGCCCCGACGGCAGCTACATCCGCTTCGACGAGAACGCCGCCGTTCTCATCAACGACCAGATGCAGCCGCGCGGTACGCGCATCTTCGGGCCGGTCGGTCGTGAGCTGCGTGACCGGCGCTTCATGCGGATCGTGTCGCTCGCGCCGGAGGTTCTGTGATGGCCGAAGCCCGAAACAAGTTCAAGATTCGCAAGGGTGACCGCGTCGTCGTGCTCAAGGGCAAGGACGTCGGCAAGGAGGGCGAGGTCACCCGGGTTCTCACCGACAAGCGCCGGATCATCGTCGACGGCGTCAACATCGCCCGCCGGCACCAGAAGGCCACGCGAGCGACGATGCAGGGCGGGATCATCGACAAGGACATGCCGATCGACATCTCCAACGTCGCGCTCGTGTGCTCGAACTGCGGCCCGACGCGCGTCGGCTACCGCTTCGACGACGAGGGCAAGAAGGTGCGCGTCTGCCGCAAGTGCGGGGGTGATGTGTGATGCCCGCGCCGACGCAGGTGAAGGAGCTGCCCCGTCTCAAGCGGCGGTACAACGACGAGCTGCGCGCGCAGCTGCAGTCGGAGTTGGGTCTGTCCAACACGATGCAAGTGCCGCGGCTCGAGAAGATCGTGTTGAACTGTGGTGTCGGCCGGGCCACCCAGCAGCAGTCGCTGCTCGACGGCGCGGTCAATGATCTCACCGTGATCACCGGTCAGAAGCCGGCGGTCACGCGCGCAAAGAAGTCGATCGCCGGCTTCAAGCTCCGCGCGGGCAACGCGATCGGAGCGAAGGTCACGTTGCGGGGCGATCGCATGTGGGAGTTCTACGACCGCCTCGTCAGTGTGGCGATCCCACGCATCCGCGACTTCCGGGGCATGAACCCCGACTCGTTCGACGGTCGCGGCAACTACACGTTCGGCATCACCGAGCAGTTGATCTTTCCCGAGATCGACTACGACAAGATCGACACGGTGCGGGGAATGGACATCACCATCGGCACGAGCGCCCGCACCGACGAAGAGGGCCGTGCGCTCCTGCGGGCGCTCGGGTTTCCGTTCCGCCGTCCCGGTCAGACGCAGGGGTAGAGAGAGCATTGGCGAAGAAGGCATTGATCGAGAAGCAGCAGCGCAAGCCGAAGTTCAAGGTGCGCGCCTATACGCGGTGCCGTCGCTGCGGTCGAGCGCGTTCGGTGTACCGCAAGTTCGGCCTGTGCCGGATCTGTCTGCGCGAGCTGTCGCACGCGGGCGAGGTGCCCGGTGTCACGAAGGCGTCGTGGTGAGGGGGTGAGGCGATGACGATGACCGACCCGATCGCCGACATGCTCACCCGGCTCCGGAACGCGAACGTCGCGTTCCACGACGACTGCGTGATGCCGTCGTCGAAGCTGAAGGAAGCGCTGGCGCGCATCCTGAAGTCGGAGGGCTACATCGAGGACTACCGCGTGGAGGACGACCCGACGCGCCCCGGCCGCCGCCTCACGGTGCAGCTCAAGTACACCCCCGACCGTCGCCGCACGATCTCGGGCATCCGCCGCGTGTCCAAGCCGGGCCTGCGCGTCTACACGAAGGCCGATTCCGTCCCGCGCGTCCTCGGCGGAATGGGCATCGCCGTGCTGTCCACGAACCAAGGCCTCATGACCGACCGCGAGGCACGCGAACGTCGCGTCGGCGGCGAGGTCCTCTGCCAGGTCTGGTAACGGAGCCGACCATGTCGCGTATCGGAAAGAAGCCCATCCCCATCCCGTCGGGCGTCGAGGTGACACTCGACGACGGCAACATCGCGGTCAAGGGCCCGAAGGGCACGCTGCAGATGCGCGCGCCCCGGGGCATCACCGTGGCACGCGACGGCGACGTGCTGGTCGTGACCCGCCCCGACGACGAACGCGAGCACCGTGCGCTGCACGGGCTCACTCGCTCGCTCGTCAACAACATGGTCGTCGGCGTGTCGGACGGGTTCGTCCGCGAGCTCGAGATCGTCGGTGTGGGCTACCGGGCCACGAGCCAGGGCCCGGACCGAATCGAGCTGCAGGTCGGCTACTCGCACCCCGTGCCCGTGCGCGCGCCGGAAGGCGTCACGTTCGAGGTTCCCGCGCCGACGCGCATTGCGGTGCGCGGCTTCGACAAGCAGCTCGTCGGTCAGGTGGCCGCCGACATCCGCAAGATCCGCAAGCCTGAGCCGTACAAGGGCAAGGGCATCCGCTACGCCGGTGAGCGCGTGCTGCGCAAGGCCGGCAAGTCCGCCAAGTAGCCACGAGAGTCAGAGGGAAGCGTCATGACCACCAGCCGGCAACTGGGACGCGAGCGGCGGCACCGTCGCGTCCGGAAGAAGGTGCGTGGGACGCCGGAACGGCCGCGCCTGTCGGTGTTCCGGTCCAACAAGCACATCTACGCACAGGTCGTCGACGACGTGAACGGGCGCACGGTCGCGGCCGCGTCCACCGTCGAGGCCGACGTCCGGACGTCGCCGACCGGCACGGTCGACGCGGCCAAGGCGGTCGGCAAGCTGGTCGGCGAACGGGCCCGCGCCCAAGGTGTCGCCACCGTGGTGTTCGATCGAGGCGGGTTCCGGTACCACGGGCGTGTCGCCGGCGTCGCCGACGGTGCCCGAGAAGCCGGCCTCGAGTTCTAGGAGTCAGGACAACTCATGGCCGAAGGTCAGTACGAAGAACGGGTCATCGCGATCAACCGGGTGGCGAAGGTCGTCAAGGGCGGCCGGCGTTTCTCGTTCACGGCGCTCGTCGTCGTCGGTGACGGCAACGGCAACGTGGGCCTCGGCTACGGCAAGGCCAAGGAGGTGCCCGCGGCCATCCAGAAGGGGATGGAAGAGGCGCGCAAGAACCTGTTCCCCGTAGCGCTCGCGGGCTCCACGATCACGCACACGATCCTCGGTATCCACGACGCGGCACGCGTGCTGCTCAAGCCGGCTGCTCCCGGAACCGGGGTCATCGCGGGTGGCGCGGCGCGTGCGATCCTCGAGGCCGCCGGTGTGCACGACGTCCTCGCGAAGTCGCTCGGATCGTCGAACGCCATCAACGTCTCGCGCGCCACGATCGAGGGGCTGCGGGGCCTACGCCGTCCCGACGATGTCGCGCGGCTCCGAGGCAAGTCGGCCGAGGAGGTCTCGACGACCGGCATGTTGCGCGCGTATCGCGAGGCGACCAGCCGCAAGGCTGAGCCGACCGAGGTGGCGTGATGGCCACGCGTCTGCGCGTCACGCTGGTGCGGTCTGCGATCGGCACGAAGCCCAAGCAACGTGGCACGTTGCGCGCGCTCGGGCTCCGCCGCATGCACCAGACGGTCGAGCACGCCGACCGCCCGGAGATCCGGGGGATGCTCGCCCGCGTCCCGCATCTCGTCCGTATCGAGGAGATCTCGTGAAGCTGCACGACTTGAAGCCGCCCGAGGGCTCACGCCGGCCGCGCCGTCGAGTCGGTCGCGGCATCGCGGGCAAGGGCGGCAAGACCGCGGGTCGGGGCATGAAGGGCCAGGGCGCCCGCGACACCGTGAAGCCCGGGTTCGAGGGCGGTCAGACACCGCTCATGCGCCGCACGCCGAAGGCGAAGGGGTTCAAGAACCCGTTCCGGGTCGAGTACGTGGTGGTCAACCTCGACACGCTCGCCGGCTTCGACGCCGGTACCGAGGTGGACCCCGGTGTCCTGCGTTCGCGGGGCCTGGTGCACAAGCACGGGCTCGTGAAGGTGCTGGCCCGGGGCGAGCTCGACAAGGCCCTCACGGTGCGGGCCCACGCGTTCTCGGCCGCGGCCGTCCGTGCGATCGAGGCGGCCGGCGGGCGTACGGAGACGTTGCCGTCGCCCTACGCCGTGCGCCCGCCTGCCCGCGGAAACGCGCTGACGAACCGGTAACCTGGGTCACCCCCCGACCGAGGAGGACGGCGCACCCCATGCTCTCCCGTCTCCGGAACATGTTCCGGGTGCCCGACCTGCGGAACAAGATCCTGTTCACGCTGGTGATCGTCGCGGTCTACCGGATCGGTACGCACATCCCGGTGCCGTACGTCGACTTCCAGCAGATCAAGAACCTCGAGCACCAGTCGAAGAACAGCGGCGTCGTGGGGTTCCTCGACTTGTTCTCCGGCGGCGCGATCACCAACGTCGCGGTGTTCTTCCTCGGGATCATGCCCTACATCACGGCCTCGATCATCATGCAGCTGCTCGGGGTCGTGATCCCGAAGCTCGAGCAGTGGCAGAACGAGGGCCAGGTCGGCCAGAAGAAGATCACCCAGTGGACCCGCTACCTGACCGTCGGGTTGGCGCTCGTGCAGGCGACGGGGTGGGTGTTCAGCCTGCATCAGGGTTCGAGCGGGCTGTTGGGCTTCGTCGGGTTCCAGGGCAAGGACATGATTCCGGGGTTCAACGCACCGCGGGCGGCGTTGATCGTGCTGACGTGGACGGCCGGCACCGCGATGGTGATGTGGCTCGCCGAGTTGATCACCCAGCGCGGGATCGGCAACGGCATGTCGATCCTGATCTTCGCGTCGGTGGTCTCACGCCTGCCGGCGCAGGGCAGCGCGCTGTTCACCCAGGGGAGCAAGTTCCAGTTCGCGGTGATCGTCGCGATCGGCATCGCGATGATCGTCGGCATCGTGTTCGTCGAGTCGGGACAGCGGCGCATCCCGGTGCAGTTCGCCAAACGGGTCGTGGGCCGGCGCATGTACGGCGGCCAGAGCACCTACATCCCACTGAAAGTCAACCAGTCCGGTGTGATCCCGGTGATCTTCGCGAGCTCGGTGCTCGCGTTCCCGGCGTTGATCGCCGGGGCGACGCCGTGGACCGGTGTGCAGAAGTTCGTCAACGACAACCTGATCCAGCGGCAGAGCTGGTTCTACATCGGCTTCTACACGGTCTTGATCATCTTCTTCGCGTACTTCTACACCGCGATCGCGTTCAACCCGGCCCAACAGGCCGACATCATCCGTAAACAGGGTGGCTTCATTCCCGGCATCCGACCGGGGCCGCCGACCGAGCGGTACCTCGCCAAGGTGTTGAACCGGATCAACCTTCCCGGCTCGCTGTTCCTCGCGTTCATCGCCGCGTTGCCACTGCTGGTGTTCGCGTTGTGGAACATCCAACAATTCCCCTTCGGGGGCACCGCCTTGCTCATCATCGTCGGCGTCGCGCTCGAGACGATGAAACAGATCGACAGTCAACTGATGATGCGGAACTACGAGGGGTTCTTGACCTGAGCCAGCGACTGGAACGGCGCGCTGCGGGCCAGGGGGCGCGATGACCCAGGGGCCGCGGCTGGTGATGCTCGGCAAGCAAGGGGCGGGGAAAGGCACGCAGGCCGCCCGGCTCGCAGAGCACTACCGCATCGTCCATCTCTCGACGGGCGATCTGTTCCGCGCGGCCGCGAGCGCCGGGACGCGTTTCGGACTCGAGGCCAAGGCGTACATGGATCGCGGCGAGCTCGTGCCCGACGACGTCACCGTGGGCCTGGTCGAGGAGCGTTTCACCGCGCACGGCAGCCCGCTGCAGGGCGGCTTCGTGCTCGACGGCTTTCCGCGGAACCGCAATCAGGCGGTCGAGCTCGACCGCGTGCTCGACGGCTTGCCCCTCGACCTCGCCATCGACCTCGACGTGCCGCGCGACGTGGTCCTCGAGCGGTTGGCCGGGCGGCGGGTGTGCTCGCGATGCAGCGCGGTGTACCACGTCGACATGCCGCCGTCGCGCCCGTGGATCTGCGACGTCTGCGGTGGCGACGTCGTGCAGCGCGACGACGACACCGAGGAGGCGATCTCCCGCCGGCTCGAGGTCTACGAGGAAGAGACCGTTCCCGTCCTCGACTACTACCGCCGCTTGGGCAAGCTCGCGGTGGCCGACGGCGTCGGCACGGGCGACGACGTGTTCGAGCGTCTGGTGAAGGTGATCGACGACTGGCGGTCGTCGTCGCCCGCGTCCGCGAACCCGTGATCACCCGCAAGACGCGCGACCAGATCGCCCTGATGCGGCGGGCGGGCAAGGTCGTGGCCGAGATGCACGAGGAGTGCGTCCGGGCCGCCCGGCCCGGCGTCACGACGGCGGACCTGGACCGGGTCGCCCGCGAGGTCATCGACCGGCGGGGCGCCCGTTCCAACTTCCTCGGGTATCACGGCTTCCCGGCCGTCATCTGCACGTCACCCAACGACGTGATCGTCCACGGCATCCCGGGCGACTACGCGTTACGCGAGGGCGACATCCTGTCGATCGACTGCGGGGCCATCATCGAGGGCTGGCACGCCGACGCCGCGCTCACCATTCCGATCGGCGAGGTCGACGACGAGTCCCGCCGCCTCATCGAGGTCACCCGCCATTCGCTCGAGGTCGCCATCGACCGTGTCGTGGCCGGCAACCGCCTGTCGGACGTCGGCGCCGCGGTGGAACACGTCGCCGAGGCGGGCGGGTTCAGCATCGTGCGGGAGTACGTCGGCCACGGCATCGGCACCGCCATGCACGAGGAGCCCCAGGTCCCCAATTACGGGCCGCCGGGGCGGGGCCTCAAGCTCAAGGACGGGCTGGTGCTCGCCATCGAGCCGATGGTCAACGCCGGCGGGCCGCGGACCCGGACCCTGGACGACGGCTGGACGGTCGTGACCGCCGACGGGCGCAGATCGGCGCATTTCGAGCACACGGTGGCCGTGACCGAGCACGGGCCGGAGGT
>JAMXLJ010000126.1 GCA_024281095.1 Acidimicrobiia bacterium
GTGGCGACGGCGCTCGCGGGCCTCCGAGCGCACGAAGCTCGGTACTTCAAGAACAAGTACGACCACGTCTTCACGGTCGAACCGGCAGTTCGGGCCAAGAGTGACATCGACTGGGTGCACCGCATCCTCGAGGAGGAGCGCGCCATCGTCATCGCGTCGGCCCCACTCGAGGCGACGACCTTACGGGTCGACAACATTCGGTGGACCTACGTGTTCTACGAGAGCGGGCTCTCGATCAACGTGGCGTACTCGCTCGACGATCCGAAGCACCGAGCGGTGGGGTTCAAGCTCTCCGAAGGCATGGAGGTCCCTACCGAGCTCGCCGCCTTCAAGTTCGCGCGACAGAAGTCGAAACTGGCCGGAACGATTCGCGGCTCGTACTTCGTGATCAAGGGCGAGTACTGAGCGCGGCGCCGCGCCGTATGGCGAGCCTCGCGCTGACTCATTACGTTGCTGCTCGGTGCGGTCACGCGGGCGCCTGAGGAGCGGCATGGCGAAACTCATCTACGTGTCGAATGTGTCCCTCGACGGCTACATCGAGGACGCGCACGGCAGCTTCGACTGGACCGCGCCGATCGACGAGGTCTTCACGTTCATCACCGACCTTGTGCGCCCCGTCGGCACCTACCTCTATGGGCGGCGCATGTACGAGACGATGGCGGTTTGGGAGACCGACCCCGCCCTGGCCGCCCAGTCGTACCTCATGGCCGACTTCGCGAACATCTGGCAAGCGGCCGACAAGATCGTCTACTCCACGACGCTGGACGTCGTCTCGACCGACAGCACGCGGGTCGAGCGCCGCTTCGACGCCGATTCGGTCCGCGACCTGAAGAGGTCCGCGGCCAGCGACTTGACCGTCGGCGGGCCGACCCTCGCGGCGCACGCGTTCAACGCGGGGCTCATCGACGAGTGCCAGCTGTTCGTTCATCCGGTGCTCGTCGGAGGAGGAAAGCCGGCATTTCCCCGCGACGCCCGCATCCAGTTGGAACTGCTCGAAGAGCACCGGTTTCACAACGGTGTTGTCAACCTCCGCTACGGCATCGAGCGCTGACCCTCTCGTCGCGACGACGTTCACGCGACGGGTTGGCGCGTCGCTGCGCTGAAGACCTCCGAGGTCGTGAAGTCGAGAATCACGCGTAGGGCCGCGAGCCGCACCGTGCCATGCTCCTCGCGCGCGGTTCCGGTGCAGATCCCCGTCGACAGATTGCTGACGGCGCCGTCGACGATCTGCGTCACGAAGAGGTACGACCGGAAGTCGACCTCGCCGTCGCGCCGAGCGGTGAGATGGACGTTCGTCCCGTTGTGACGCAGCGGGTACGGGCTGTTGCTGCGGTGGGCGACCTGCCACGCGACGACCTCGTCACGACCACGGACGTCGGCGGTGACGAACTCCTCGAACGGGGTCTTCCCTGAGTCGCTGCGGCACGTGAAGTGCGTGTCCGCGGTGAAGTACCCGGGGAACACGTCGAAGTTCCCCTGGTCGTAGTCGAACCACCAGCTCGCGACGAGCTGCTGCACGGCACCGAGATCGATCACCCACCCTCCCTTTCTCCTTACGCCGCGATCGGATCGCCCATCCGGGCGAAGCACCCGGCGATGTTGTCCCCGAGGAACGACGCCTTCTTCTCCGCCGGGACGGGCGCGAGCTCCGTCGCGTAGTGACCCATGGGGTCGCCGCTGCCCTCGAAGTGCGGATAGTCCGACGAGAAGACCGGGATCTCGGGCAGCAGGTCGAGCGTGGCGACCGGTGACTCGTGCGGGACGGGCAGCGGCGTGACGCGCACGTTGCGGCGCACGTAGTCGCCGGGGCTGAGCGGCAGCCGGTACTCGCCGAGCAGCAGCGGGCTGAGGCCCGGCATCGCGAGCGCGTCCATGCGGAACGTCGCCGGCGTGATCCAGTCGATGCCGTGCTCGGCGAACACGACGGTGAGCTTGGGATGCCGCTCGAACACGCCGCCGAGGACCATCGCGTTCAGGAACACGAGCGCCTGCTGGTACGGCTGCAAGACGGAGATCACGCGGATCAGCGCGGGATCGTCGGTGTTCGCCCATGCGGGGTGGTAGATCGCGGGGCTGAGGCCGACGTGCACGAGCGGCACCATCCCGAGGTCGGTGACCGCCGACCAGAAGCGGTCGTAGTCGGGATGGTTGGGTGGCGTGTCGCCCGTGGGCTCCGACGGCATCAGGAACACGCGGCTGCCACGGCCGCGCATGCGCGTCAGCTCGCGGATCGCCCAGTCGAGATCCTCGAACCGCACGTTGACCGCCGTGACGAGCCGGCCTTTCGTGTCCGCCGCCCGGTCGCTCAACCACGTGTTGACCGCCTCGAGCGCCTCCATCCCGAGCGCCGGATCGGTGATCGCGCGCACGAGCGTGTACCCCACGCCGCTGATGACGTTCTGCACGTCGATCCCCTGCTCGTCGAGCCATTGCACTCGCGACGACGTGTCGAGCATGTACTTGTGCTGATCGGATCCGGGGTAGCCGACCTCGGGACCGCGGTCCGGTGCGTAGATCGCGCGCATCCCGTCGGTGACGAGTCGATCGATCGGCATGCGCTTGTCGCGCGGTACGCCGCGCAGCAGGTCGTCGGTGACGAAGTAGGCGAACATCTCCGGCGACCGCATCACGAAGCGCGGGTCGTCGGTCGGGAACCGCTCCGGGACCTTCTCCTTCAGGGCCGGGAACTCGTCGAGCCAGTCCGGCGCGGGCTCGAAGTGGCTGTCGACGTCGATCACGAGGTGCTCGTTCACTTCTGCATACCTCCCGACACCGAGATGTCGTCACCGGTGACGAACGACGACGCGTCGCTCGCGAGATAGAGGACGGGGCCGACGATCTCGCCCGGGTCCGCGATCCGCTTCATGAGCGTGCCGTTCGCGACGAGGTCCAGGAACCCGGGTGCGGTGCGCTCGCCGCCTTCCATCATCTCGCTCATGAACGGGCCCGGTGAGAGCACGTTCACGCGCACGTTCCAACTCGCCCATTCCTGGGCCATGCTCTTCGTGAGGTTGACGAGCGCGGCCTTCGACGCGCCGTAGGCGCATATCGACGCGCCGCCCGAGTAGGCGGCCATCGTCGCGATGTTGACGATGCTGCCGCCGCCCTGGTCGCGCATGATCGGTGCGACGCACTGGCTCGTGCGCAGCGGCCCTTCGAGGTTCACCGAGAAGAGCTTGCGCCAGTAGTCGAGCGACATGTCGACGATGCCGATGCGCGCGGGGTTGATGCCCGCGTTGTTGACGAGCACGTCGATGCGACCGAACCGCTCGCGTACGGCCTCGACGAACGGCGGGATCGCGTCCCACTCCCCGACGTGACACGCGAGACCGAGCGTCGCCGCGCCGGTCTCGTTCGCGATCTCCTTCGCGACCGCGTCGCAGAGCTCCTGCTTGCGGCTCGACACGACCACGGAGGCGCCCGCGTCCGCGAGCCCGGCGGCCATCGCGCGCCCGATGCCCTTCGTCGAGCCGGTGACGATCGCGACCTTGCCGGTCAGATCGAACAGGTTTCCCGCGCTCATGTTCCGTCCTCACCTACTTCGGGGAAGCCGGACAGGCCGATCTGGTTCTCGGGCTGCAGCTCGAAGATGCCACGGTTCCGCTCGGTCACAGGCCCGCACTTCGCCTCACCGAGCATATAACGATGTTACCCGCCCTGACGCGTTACCGCACCGGCGTCGGCGCGCCGGTGCGGCGCGGCTCAGCGACGGTGCCTTCGCGGGCCTCGGTCGAGGGACCCGATCAGCCGTTGCACCGTGTTCGCGAGGACGGTGGGCTTCGGGAGACTGATATCGAGCGCCTCGAGCACTCCGAGCCCCAGCTCCGCCGCCCACACGATGACGAGCACCGCCGTCGGATCGACTTCCGGGTCGAGGTCCTCGGCGATCCACGCGTCGCGGTACTGCTTCCGCCATCCGGCCTGACGTTCGGACACGACGTCGTGGAGCAGCGCGCGCACGTCGTCATCGACGCGCGCAGCAGCCGCGGCCTCGACGAGCAGCGCGCGGAGGGCGCGACGCTTGCGGTAGTCACGGAAATTGTGGGCGAGGTACTCCGCGAGCTTCGTCTCCGGGTACTTCGGGCCGTCCTCGCCCTCGAGATCGCGGTCGAGACGCAGCCGGACGGCCTCGCCGAGCAAGTTCGCTTTGCCGCGGAAGTGGCCGTAGATCGCGCCGGTCGTCATGTGCAGACGGTGCGCGAGGTCACGCACCGACATTGCGCCGTAGCCCGTCTCGACGAACGCCTCCGCGGCGGCCTCGATGAGCGCCGCACGCGTCGGGTGGGCCTCTCCCGGCGAGGCGGTCGACGAAGGCGGCGGCAGTCGCAGGCGACGAGGCATCTCCAAAACGGTATCGCTGATAACGCGGTTACTACGATGGGACCGCCACGAACCCGCGGGGGGACATGACAGTCGTCGACGTTGATACCCACTGGGAGTCCACCGCGTCGGGGTCGAACCCGCTCGAGCCGTGGAAGGACCTCCTCCCGAAGGACCTCGACCGGCTCGCGTTCGCGATCGCCGGCGACCTCCTGCGCGCGCTACCTCCCGATGAGCGGCCCGATGCCGCACGTCTGCTGCCCGGGCTCGTACGGGCGGCCGAGGACCGCGGCGGGCCCGTCATCCTGCACCCCCAGCACGACGCGACTGCGACCGAGCGTGTCGCATGGATGGACCGGATCGGGATCGACCACTGCCTCGTCAACCCCGGCGGCTACTGGCAGGGTCTCGAGTTCCTGGGTGCGGATCGCGCGAAGGGCGCGGCCCGCTGCAACGACTACCTCGCCGAGCAGCTCGCGGATCAGGCCGACCGCCTGCACGGCGTCGCGGTCCTCGACCTCACGGACCCTGCCGGCGCCGCGCGCGAACTCGAGCGCGCGCGTGGGCTCGGCCTTCGCGCGTTCTTCCTCTACACCGTGAACGGCCGCCCGCCCGGAGCAGTCTCACCCGGCCATCCGTCCTGGGATCCCGTGTGGTCGGCGGCAGTCCGGCTCGGGATGATCGCGGTGATCCACGTCGGCAATACCGCCGCCGACTTCGACGGCTGGGCGAACATCGGGTGGGACGACCCGCGCGGCGCAGGCGTCGGTGGGCTGATCCGGCTCGCGAACACGCAGCGCACGCACGTCGGCGAGAACCTGCTCACCGCGCTGCTCTACGGAGGTGTCTTCGCGCGCCATCCCGATCTCACGGTGCTGTTGGAGGAGATGCGTGTCGGCTGGCTGCCGTTCTTCGTCCACAACACCGAGCGTCAATGCGCGTCGTCCCTCGCGCTCGGTGAGTGGCCGTGGGAGACGAGCGGGGGCGAGATGCTCCGCCGCAACGTCCGGTTCACTCCGCTGCCAGGTTTCGGTGACACCGACGCGCTCGACGTGCTGCGCGCGCTCCCCGAGATGTGCGTGTTCTCGTCGGACTTCCCGCACATGGAGGGCAACGCCGATCCCATCGCGCTGTACGGCGACACACTCGATGAGCTCGACAACACGCTGCGCGCATCGTTCCTCGGCGCAAATATGATCGAGTGCTTCGCTCGTACCGGTGATCCGCTGTCCGACGTCGCATCTGCCCACGCGGGCCGCGCCTGAAGATCGGCGTGCGGATCGGATGTGGCGCCGCGACTCGACGTCATCGTGCCTTTGGAGCCGGGACGGGGATTCGAACCCCGGACCTGCTCATTACGAGTGAGCTGCTCTGCCGACTGAGCTATCCCGGCGGGGAGGCCGCAGTCTACCGACCCGCCGCGATCGCCTCGAAGCCCCCGCTCGTGTGGATCACACGCGCATCGCGCGGTCGATCCACACCATTTCGACCCCTGTCATGGCGCGTGACCCGCAGGCGGTAGGTGGAGGAGCAGCCACTCCAGGAGCAGGCCCTCGTTCGGGTTGCGCTCCATCGCGTCGCGGGCCTGACGGCACAGCTCGACGGCCCGGGCGGCGGCGGCCGGTGCAACCGAGACCGGATCGCGGTCGGAGTTGAGCACCGGGCCGGGTGCGACGAGCGCGTCCCGGTACACACTCTCGAGCGCGGTGATGCCCTCGTCGAGAAGCTGGCGGCGCTCGAACCGCTCGTGACGGCCGTGACGCTCGGCAAGCTTGCGTCGCAGCCGCGTCGCAGCCCGGTCGGGGTAGCCCCGCTGGTCGATGTCGCGGTCGAGCTCGTCGGCCTCGCGTTCGTGTTCCTTCTTCCTGGCCGCGAGCGCGTCCTGCACCGCGCCGGCGAGGTCCTCCGCGAGGCGCAGCGCAGTGGCCGCGCTGCCGTCGAGTCGCGCCGGTGCTGTCGCGAACGCGGCCCGCATCGGAGCGAGACGCCCCGCGAGATCGCGGGCCCGGCCGAGCTGGCCGCCGGCCAGGCCGGCCGCGAGTTGCGCGGCCTCCTCCCCCATGCCGTCGTGCACCAGCGCGTCAGTGATCGCGCCGGCAGAGAGCGAATCGAGGTCGATGCGTTGACAGCGCGACCGCACCGTCTCGAGCAGCTCGTCGGGCGCGTCCGTGACAAGCACGAAATGCGCGTGAGGCGGCGGCTCCTCCAGCGTCTTCAAGATCGCATTCGCCGACTCGTCGCTCAGACGGTGCGCCTCGAGCAGGATGATGACCTTGTGCTCCGCCTCGACGGGGGCCCGGGCCGCCTCGCGCGTCAGCTCGTGGGCCTGGTCGACGCTGATGACGGTCTTCTCGGGCTCGATCTCGACGATGTCGGGATGCATCGAGCGCAACGCGAGCCGAGCCGCGCGCTCGTCGCCGTCGGGTGCGACGATCGCCGCCGCGAAGCACCGCGCCGCGTCGTCGACCCCCGAGCCGCGCGGCCCGACGAGAAGGTACGCATGGAGTGGACGGCCGGCTGCCCGCTGCAGCACCGCGACCGCTCGCTCCTGACCGATCACGCGATCCCACATCAGTCCGAGACTACGAGGGCGGGTCGCCGACGTCCCGAACCGCCTCCCACACCGCCTCGGCAACCTGGTCAGGGGCGCGCGACCCGTCGACGGCGACCCAGTTCCGGTCGGCTGCGAGCTTGCGATACGCCTCGCGCACCTTCCGGTGGAACGTCTCCCCCTCGCGCTCGATCCGGTCGGACGGATTGCCGCCGCGGGCCACCGCGACGTCGTCGGGCACGTCGAGCAGGATCACGACGTCCGGTGTGGGGACGCCCTCGTTGATCGTTTCGATGAACTCGAGCGGCACCTCACGCACCTCGCCCTGGTACACGAGCGACGACGGCACGTAGCGGTCGCACACGACGTCGAGACCGCTGTCGACGGCGCGGGTGATGACGTCGGCGGCGTGTTGGCGACGATCAGCCGCCATGAGCAGCGCCTCGGTGTAGCGGTCGATGGGCCCGTCGAACTCGAGCAGCAACCGACGCAACTCCCGGCCGAGCGCGGTGTCGCCGGGCTCGAACGTCTCGACCACCTCACGACCGGACGCCCGCAGCCTGTCGGCGAGCAGCCGCGACTGCGTGCTCTTGCCGGAGAACTCGCCGCCCTCGAGCACGATGAATCGGCCGCGCCGCGACGGGATCATGCGACTGCTCTCCTCTCGGCCCGCCGGACCTCACGCCGCGAGTACCAGCCCGCGACGATGCAGATCGCGCCGCCTACCCACAACGCGATGCGCACACCGGCGAGCCCGTAGGACGCACCCGCCACTTTGATCGCGCGCCCGGGGAAGATCAGACCCGACAGCCAGTCGAAGAGGTCCGCGAACAGCGGCGACACGGTGAGTGACAGCAACAGGCAGAGACGAACCACTGTGTAGAGCGTCGCGAACGTGCGGCCGCGCAATTCGTCGGCGACCTGCTCCTGCAACACCGTGAAACCGGTCACGTACGCGCTCCCCGCGAACCCCCCGACCGCGGCGATCAGCGGCGCGGCGAGCAGCAGCGTCGACGTGGACGACGCCGCGATGATGAACACACCGGTGCCCATCACCGCGTATCCGAACACGGTCGCGGCGGGAAGCCGGCGCTGCACGACGATGACGCCGAACACACCCGCGGCGGCGCCCATGCCGAGCGCGGTCATGAGCGCGCCGAAGCCCGCGCTTCCTCCGCCGAGCACCTCGCGCGCGAACACCGGACCGAGTGGGATCATCGTGCCGCCGCCGATCAGGCCGGCACCGAGCCCGATGATGACGCCCCGCACCATCGCGTGCGAGGAGATGAACTGCACGCCCTCCTTGATGTCGCGCATCGACTGGGCCCAGTCGATGCGACGGCCCTCGTCGCGTTCGATACGTGGGATCGGCAGCCGGAACACGATGAGCGCGGACACGACGAACGTGAGACCGTCGACCCAGAGCGCGAGCACCTCACGGTCGACCCGGAGCGCCGAGAACGGCGCGAAGTGCCCGAGCCAGTTGGCCAGTACCGCAAGGAGCGCGAACACGATCGAAGCGAGGGGGAACGTGCCGTACGCGGCCAGCAGCGACAGCGAGTTCGCCGACGAGAGTTGCTGGTCGTTGACGAGATGCGGAACCGACGCGTCCTTGGCCGGGCCCCACAACAGTGTGAGGATCTCGAGCAGGAACGAGACGACGATCAGCCCGACGAGGTTGTCGACGAACGGCAGCACGCCGAGCAGCGCTGCCCGCCCGAGGTCGCACGCGACCATTACCCGGCGGCGGTCGAAGCGGTCGACGATCACGCCGCCGACCGTCGCCAGGAAGAATCCCGGCACCATCCGGGCCACCATCACCAGGCCTACCGCGGTGCCGGAGTTGTTCGAGACCCGCGCCGCGATCGCGAGGATGGCGATGAGGCCGATCCAGTCGCCCATGCTCGACGTCACCTGACCGAGCCAGAGATGGAAGTAGGAGCGCGTGCCGAAGACCCGCCACGACGCGGGCGGGATCGGCCGCTCTTCGGGCCGTGGCGGGACGAACGGCGCGTGGTCGGCGCTCACCACGTCTCAGCCTAGGTGTCGGTACCGCCGAGTTCGCGCTGGACCGGGCGGCGCGACCGCAGCCGGGAGCCGGGTCAGCCGGACACGTCGGTGCCGGCCGCTTTCTTGACCGCCTTCTTCGCGGGCTTCTTCGCCGCCGGGGCCTTCGCTCGGCCGCCATCGCCGGAAGCGGCGTGTACGGCGCTCTCCGCCGTCTTCTTCGCCGTGTTCTTGGTCGTCTTCTTCGCCGTCTTCTTCGCGGTCTTCTTGGTGACCTTCTTCGCGGCGGCCTTCTTCTTCGCCGGACGCGAGGCCGGCCCCGCTTCCTCGCGTGCCCGCAAGAGCGCCACCGCGTCGTCCAGGGTCAACTCCGCGGGGTTCGCCCCGCGCGGCAACGACGCGTTCACCGTTCCGTCGGTGGCGTACGGTCCGTAGCGACCTTCGAGGACGCGCACCACCGCGCCGGTGTCGGGACGTGGCCCCAGCTCGGCGATCGGCGGACGGGCCTGCCGCCCGCGCCGCTTCGGCTGCGCGAAGAGCACCTCGGCCTCTTCGAGCGTGATCGTGAAGATCTGCTCCTCGTTGTCGAGACTTCGGGTGTCGGAGCCCTTCTTGAGGTACGGCCCGTACCGCCCGTTCTGCGCGGTGACGACGTTGCCGTCGGCGTCGGCGCCGACCTCGCGTGGAAGCGACAGCAGCTGCAACGCGTCGTCGAGCGTGACGTGATCGAGCGTCATGGTGCGGAACAGCGACGCGGTCTTCGGCTTGCTCTTCGACCCCTCGACGAGCTCGCCGAGCTGCACGTACGGCCCGTAGCGACCGTCCCTCGCGATCACGTCGAGGCCGGACTCGGGGTCCACCCCGAGCACACGGCCCTGATCGCGGCCACGTGCCAGCCATTCCTCGGCGTCGGCGAGCGTGAGCTCGTCGGGAGCGACGTCGTCGGGCACCGGCGCGGTCTGCTCACCACGCGCGAGGTACGGGCCGTAGCGACCGACGCGCAGCACGATGTCCGCGTCGTCGAACTCCGGCCCGAGACGCACCGTGTTGACCTCGCGCGCGTCGATCGTCGCGAGACGCTCCGGGTCGACGAGGTCGCGCAGGCCCGTCTGCCCGTTGCCGAAGTAGAAGGAGTGCAGCCACTTCTCGGATTCGCCCTCGCCGCGTGCGATGACGTCGAGCGCCTCCTCCATCTCCGCGGTGAACCCGTAGTCGACGAGGTTGGCGAAATGCTTCTCGAGCAGCTGGATCTTGGCGAACGCGACCCACGACGGAACGAGCGCGTTGCCCTTCTTCCACGCGTAGCCACGCCGCTGAATCGTCTCGATGACCGCGGCGTACGTCGAGGGGCGCCCGATGCCGCGCTCCTCGAGCTCCTTCACCAAGCTCGCGTCCGTGTACCGCGCGGGCGGCTGCGTGTTGTGACCCGTCGGCGTGAGCGACTCGCACGCCACCGCCTCACCCTCGGTCACGGGCGGCAGCGTGGCGTCGGTCTCGTCGGCGTCGACCGTGGGCTCGTCGGTGCCCTCCACGTAGACGCGCCGGAACCCGAGGAACTCGTATGTCTTGCCCGACGCGCTGAAGCGCACACGCTCCCCCGCCGACGACACCGCGTCGAGCCGCACGGTGACCCGCCGGCCGCGGGCGTCGGTCATCTGCGACGCGATCGTGCGCTTCCAGATCAGATCGTAGAGCTGACGTTGCTCCGTTGTGAGCTGAGCCTGGACCTCGTCGGGAGTGCGGATGCGCTCGCCCGCGGGACGGATCGCTTCGTGCGCCTCCTGCGCGTTCTTCACCCGCGTTCGATACTCGCGGGGCTGGGGCGGCAGGTAGTGATCGCCGTAGAGGTCGCGGATCGCGGTGCGCGCGGCCGCGATCGCCTGCCCCGAGAGCGTGGTGGAGTCGGTGCGCATGTACGTGATGTAGCCCTGCTCGTACAGGGTCTGCGCGACGTCCATCGTGCGCTTCGCTCCGAAGCGGAGCTTGCGACCCGCCTCCTGTTGCAGCGACGACGTCGTGAACGGCGCTTTCGGCCGCTCCGTGAATTGCGTGGACTCCACCGACGAGACGTGGAACTGCGAATCGCCGAGACGGTCCGCGAGGGCGCGGGCCTCCGCTTCGTCCAGCACGACGACGTCGCGGTCGGCGGCGACACGGCCGGTCGCGGGATCGAAGTCGCCACCACGTGCGAGCCTGCGGTCGTCGAGCTCGACGAGGCGGGCTCCGAAGCCGGTGTCCTGCGCGCGGAACGCACCATCGATGTCCCAGTACTCCGCGCTGCGGAACGCCATCCGCGACCGCTCGCGCTCCACGAGCATGCGCGTCGCGACGCTCTGCACGCGGCCCGCGGACAGCTTCGGCGCGACCTTGCGCCACAGCACCGGCGACAGCTCGTAACCGACCAGACGGTCGAGGACGCGACGTCCCTCCTGTGCTTCGACGAGCTTCATGTCGAGCTCACGCCACTGGTCGACCGCCTCACGGATGGCAACCGGGGTGATCTCGTGGAACACCATCCGCTTCACGGGCACCCGTGGCTTGAGGACTTCGCGCAGGTGCCAGGAGATCGCCTCGCCCTCGCGGTCCTCGTCGGTGGCGAGGTAGAGCTCGTCCGCGTTCTTGAGCGCGGCCTTCAGCTCCGAGACGACCTTCTTCTTGTTGTCGGGGACGACGTAGTGAGGAGCGAAGTGGTGGTCGACGTCGATTTGGAGGCCGCTCTTCGGGAGATCACGAACGTGACCCACGCTCGGGCGCACGTCGTAGTCGCGGCCGAGGATGCCCGCGATCGTGCGGGCCTTCGCGACCGACTCGACGATGACGAGCGGTTTGGCCAAGGTCAGACTCCTTGTCGAGGCGACGGGTCCACGCCGTGGATGCGGCGGGTCGGCCGTCGGGGTGCCGGCGTTGGCGCCGATCACCGTAGCGGGGGCATTCCGTGGTGCCACACGGCGGGCCGGACTGTCAAGGCGGACGGCCCAACCCCTGACCGCGACCTGTCAGCATGTGACTGCGCGAGGTGGCCGGCGGCCGGACATCTCGCCCTCGAGCGGTCTAGGCTTTCCGCTCCATGGGTTTCTTCGATCCCAAGCATCTGATCGAGACGTTCGGGACGATCGGCCTCATTCTCATCATCTACGCCGAATCGGGCATTCTCCTCGGTCTGGTCTTCCCCGGCGACTCCCTGTTGTTCACGGCCGGGCTGCTCGCGTCGCAGAACAAGTTCGGCCTCAACATCTTCTTCATCGCGGGCGGCGCCTTCATCGGCGCCATGCTCGGCGCCCAGACGGGGTACTGGCTCGGGAAGCGGTTCGGCCCCGCACTGTTCCGGCGACCCGACTCACGGATCTTCAAGCAGGAGTACGTCGACAAGTCGAAGGAGTACTTCGACCGCTACGGAGGCAAGACCGTCATCATCGGTCGCTTCGTGCCCTTCGTGCGCACGTTGGTTCCGATGCTCGCCGGGATCGGCGAGATGGATCTCCGCAGCTTCACGCTCTTCAACGTCGCCGGTGCCCTCCTCTGGGCCGCGGGCGTCAGCGTGGCCGGCTACTTCCTCGGCAAGACGATCCCCAACGTCGACCACTACCTGCTGCCGATCATCGGCGTGATCATCCTCGTGTCGGTGGTCCCGCCGTTGCTCGAGATCCGCCGGCAACGCCGAATCGCGTCCGCCGAAGCTCCGGTCCTCGAACCCGAACGCGACTAGTTCCGGTCCGGCCCGGCGACGCGGGTCGCCGTCAGCGCCAGGCCGTGCGGTCGCACGGTTCGGATCTCGAGGCCGAGTGGCGCGATCCGGCGCCGTAGCCTTGTGAGACGGACCCGGGTCGCGACCGGCGCGGGCCCGTCTCCGTCGACACCGGCCCCGACGAGACGCTCGTACGGCACCACCTCGTCAAAGTGCTCCACGAGCGGCTCGATGAGCTTGTAGTCGCTCGGAGTCAACGCCACCCAGTGGTGCCGGAAGATGAGCCGGTCGTACCCGTCGAGGCTGGGCCGGACCGGAAGTTCGGCGGCGCGGCGTCGGAGGCCCGCAATCCGGGCCTGGACGTCGCGACGGTCGGCCGGGAGCCGGATCCATTCCTCGAGCCGCTCCCAATGGGCGGGCGGATCGTCGTCGCCTTCGACCACGAGCAACCGCGGCTGGCCATGCTCGCGGGCCGCCTCCACGGCGTCGGCTTCGGCCGGCCAACGCAAGACGACGACGACCGGCTCCTGCAGGAGCGCTCGCACATCGGCTTCGTCCTCGAGGCGACGGCCGGAGCCGAAGACCGCGATCTCGCGGTTCAGCGTCTGGAAGCTCTCGATCTGCTCGCGCGTACGGATCGCCACACGACCTCCGGCACCGGCGCCGTCTTCGCCCACGCGATACAGGAATATGGCCGGTCTGTGAACCACCCCTGACGCAATTCGCGCGCCAGGACGCCGGATCTCTACGCGTTTCTCACGCGCCCGCCGACTTTTGATCAGACTCTTGACAGATGCGGAGTGTTTCCATCGATCACTTTTGGACGGCTTCGCGCACCGTATTGACGAGATCCCGAGCGGCGGCTTCATCGGGTCGAACGCCTTCGAGCGTCTGGACATAGAACGTGTCGACGACCTCATGACCCAACGTCGACACCATCGCGCGCCTGATATCGAGCTTGCAGGCCGCAATCGCGCGCGTGATGCGATACAGCAGCCCGATCGTGTCCTTCGCGCGGACCTCGAGCACGAGCGAAGACACCGAGGCGTCGGGTGGATGTGTCGTCACGACGAGATCGGGCTCACGCGCAGCCGCGACACGCCGCGGATACAGACGCATGCGCGCGTCGATGCGTTCATCGAGTGAGTCGATCGGCGCGTTCAGGTCGCGCTCGAAAGACTCCCAGTCGAGCGACGCGTTCGGCAGCGACGGCACAACGGACAGACGGTCGACCGCGGTTCCGGTTTCCGTCGATCTGACGTCGGCCGAGCGCACATCGCCTCCGTAGACGGTCAGAAGGCCCACTGCGCTGCACAGCAGCCCCGGGCGGTCGGGGCCGACGATCATGACCATGTCACCATCGTGTGCCACTACGAAGCGGTCCATCGCGCGCTGCACGAGCGCCTCGATCTCGGGCGGGAGCGTCTCGGCTGTCGGCGCCGATTCGCGACCCGCGAGCTGAGCCTCGACCCGGTGCACGAGCGTGGCGACAAGCTCCTCCTTCCAGCCGCTCCACGCACTCGGGCCCGTCGCGAGCGAGTCGGCTTTCGTCAACGCGGCGAGCAAATGGAGCACCTCGACCGTGCCGACGGCGTGGGCGACCGTTGCCACGGTCGCGGGGTCATCGGGGTCGCGGCTCGTCGCGATCGCGGGCAACAGGAGATGGTGGCGAACGAGGGCGATCACCGTGTCACGGTCGGTCGGATCGAGACCCATACGGGCCGTGATGTCCGAGACGACGCGGATCCCGGCCTCCGTGTGGTCGCCGGGGAAGCCCTTGCCGATGTCGTGCAGCCACGCACCGAGCACCAGGAGGTCTGGACGCTCCACTCCATCGGTCAAGATCGATGCCTGCACCGCGGCTTCGGTGAGATGCCGATCGACGGTGAAGCGGTGGAAGGCGTTCCGCTGCGGACGGCTTCGGACGCGGCTCCACTCGGGCAGCACGCGCTGGACGAGACCGTGCTCGTCGAGTGTCTCCATCACCGTGATCAACGGCGGCCCGGCGCCGAGCAGACCGACAAGTGCTGTGAGCGCCTCACGAGGCCACGCGCGATCCAGCGTGGGCGCGCGGCGTGCGAGGTACGTCAGCGCGGGCAACGCGATGGGGACGTCGAGTCGCGCCGCGTGCTCCGCGACGCGCAACAACAACGAGGGATCGGCATCCACAGGGCGCTCCACGACGTCGACCTCGCCGTCCCGCAGCACGATCCCGTCGCCGACAAGCCGGTCACCCGCGGGCGAACGCCGTGACTTCGGGCCCGCCAGGCGCGCGCGCGTTCGCCGCCACGCATCATCGGATGCCCGCATGATGGAGCGGCTTGCCGAGGCGACGTGCGCCATGAGCTCGTCCGCGTCGTCGAGGGCGAGCCGCGCGGCAACGTCGTCCTGCGTGTCGAGCAACAAGCGGTCCTGGGCGCGCCGCGTCGCACGGTGCAACTCCACCCGTATTTGGAACAGCACCTCGAGCGCGGGTATGAGATTCTCGTACGCCTCGTCGGGAAGCGCGAATGCAGCCTGCACCGCGCGAAATACCGCAATGTCTCGAAGGCCGCCCTTCGCCTGCTTCAGGTCGGGCTCGAGCAGGTATGCGACGTCACCCTCCTGGCGGTGTCGCGAGGCCGTGATCGCATCCAATCGCGGGAGCCGACGGCGCGCATCCTTGACCCAGGCGTCGCGTACCTTCAGCAGCACGCCGTTTCCCAGTTCTTCGTCGCCCGAGATGACCCGGCCGTCGAGCAACGTGAGCGCGGTCTTCAGATCCTCCCGTGCGACCGAAACGGCCTCCTTGGGCGTACGGACGCTGTGGTCGAGCCGGAGGCCCGCGTCCCAGATCGGATACCAGACCGCCTCCGCGGACGCCGTCACGTCCACCGCCGGAACGTGCACGATGACGAGGTCGACGTCGCTTTGTGGTGCAAGCTCGCGCCGGCCGAGCCCGCCACAAGCGATCAGCGCGACACCCGGTGTCGGATCGAGCAGCGACGCGAGCCACTCGTCGAGCAGGGCTGCGTAGGCCCGGCCGAATGCCGAGCCCCGCAGCCCTGTGTCGTCGATCAGTTGTCGGCGGCGTTCAGCGAAGCGCTGCGGCTCCACGCTCCTCCGTCCGAACCCGGACGACGTCTTCGACCGGGACGACCCATACCTTGCCGTCCCCGATCTTGCCCGTCTGGGCCGCACGCACGACGGCTTCGACCACCTTGTCGACCTCGCCGTCGTCGACCAGGACCTCCACCTTCGACTTGGGAACCAGGTCCACCCGGTACTCCGCACCCCGGTAGACCTCCGTGTGGCCGCGCTGACGACCGTGGCCACGTGACTCGGTGAGGGTCACGCCGGTCACGTCGATGGCGTGGAGCGCGGCCAGCACCTCGTCGACCCGATGGGGCTTCACGACTGCCACGACCAGTTTCACCATGATGTTCCTCCCGCTCCCGTGCGGATCGACGACCTGCTCCTCGTAGTCCGGCGCGTCCCCTTGGGGCGGAGGCGCCAGCGTCGCCACGTCACGTCTCCGCCGGGGAGCGGGTCACGGACGGCCGTGCAGCCGCGAGGTCGACTTCCTCGTCGTAGTCCTCGCCGATACCCGGAGTCTCCGCCGCGAGGACGAAGTCGGGGTAGCAGAGCGCCCCGAACTCGGCCATGTCGAGGCCCTCGAGCTCCACATCGGGGCTCACGCGAAGCGACTTCCACCGCTTGAGTGTGGCGAAGATGAGGTACGTGATTCCCCACGCCCAGAGGAAGCCGACGGCGATGTCGATCACCTGGACGCCGAGCTGGCCGGGGCTGCCGTAGAAGAGCCCCTTCACGTTCCCGGCCACGCCGTTCCAGCCGCTTCCGTATGTGCCGTCGGCGAAGAGCCCGACTGCGAGCACGCCCCACGCACCGCACACGCCGTGCACGGAGATCGCGCCGCAGGGATCATCGACCTTCAGCTTCTTGTCGATGAACTCGACGCTGTAACAGACGAGGAACCCGGCGAGGATGCCGATCAACGTGGCCGCCCACGGCGCGACGAACGCACACGGAGCCGTGATCGCGACCAACCCGGCGAGCATGCCGTTGCACGACATCGAGATGTCGGGCTTGCCGTAACGCGCGGCCGTCCAACCCATCGCAACGACAAAGCCCGCGCATGCCGAAAGCAGCGTGTTCACCGCGACGATGCCGATGCGCAGATCGCCTGCGCCGAACGTCGAGCCCGGGTTGAACCCCATCCACCCGAACACGAGCACGAGCGTGCCGATGACGACGTAGCCGAGGTTGTGTCCGGGAAACGCGCGCGGCGTCCCGTCCTTCTTGTACTTGCCGATGCGCGGTCCGAGCAGCATGGCGAGCGCGAGCGCGGCCCAGCCGCCGGTTGCATGGACCACGCCGGATCCGGCGAAGTCGACCGCGCCGTGACCCCATTTCAGCGAGTTGCCCAACTGCGACAGCCATCCGCCACCCCACATCCACATGCCGTAGATCGGGTAGATGATGGCGCCCATCGCGATCTCCGCGATCAGGAACGTGCTGAAGTTGATGCGCTCCGCGATCGCCCCGATGATGATGTAGCCCGCGGTCTCCATGAAGACCACCTGGAAGAGGAAGAACGCGATCGCGCCGACGTCGTAGCTCCCGCCTGTCTGCAGGAAGAAGCCGTGCAGGCCGATCAGCCCGGCGTGCCCGTGCCCGAGAACGCCGTTGAGCACCCCCAGGCCGCCCAGGTTGCCGACCCCACCGATGCCCACCGCACCGAACTGGAAGGCGTAGCCGACCGCGTAGTACGCGAGCAGTGCGACCGCGAACGCGGCGATGTTCATCATCATCATGTGGCCGGCGTTTTTCGCTCGTGTGAGCCCAGTCACCAGGAACGCGAAACCGACCTGCATGAACAGCACGAGGAAGCCGGTGATCAGCAGCCACACGAAGTTCACGGAGACTGCAGTTTGGCCGGCTTCGTCGGCTAACTGATTCAACCCCACTTGTGTCACTGGTACGGGTGTCGTGACCTTGAAGTTCGTGGCGGTCGCGACGTTCTTCGCAGTGCCCGTCGCGCTGCCGCCGGCGTCGCCCTTCGTGGTCGCGAATTGGCTGACGAGCACGAGCGCGATGAACGCGGCAACCGTGAGCAAGATGAGCTTTTTCGTGTTGGACACAGACCCTTCCCCTCGACCCAGCCCGGCTCCCTACCGGGTCGGCCTGAACGTAAGAAGGTGACGTGTCTCTCTTGTCTCTGCTGTGTGTCGCCTGTGTTAACGACCGCCTTTGACCAGGCAGTATGCGTTCAGCATCGCGCCAAAACGTGTAACGCTACGCGCCCGCGGCGGCGATGGCTCCCAGCAGTGACGCGAATGCGATTGCGGTCGCGAGGGCGATGCCTTCCGCGACGGCGCGACGTGACGACGTTTGCCGGAACATCGCCGCGCCGAGGAGCAGGCCGGCTGCGAGGCCGCCGACGTGTCCGCCGATGGAGATGCCGGGCACGACGAACGTCAACAACAGATTCACGGCGATGAGGGCGCCGACCCCGGACTGCCACACGCTGACACCCCGGCGGCGGAACGCGACCGCGGTCGCGCCCAGCAATCCGAACACGGCTCCCGAAGCACCACCCGTGAATGCGTTCGGCGTGACCACCAACGCGCCGAACGAGCCCGCAATCAGGGCCGCCAGGTAGAGCGCGAGAAATCGCGCGCGGCCGAGTTCGTTCTCGAGCAGCCGGCCGAACTGATACAGCAAGAGCATGTTGAACGTGATGTGCAGCAGCCCGTAATGAACGAACCCGCCGGTGACGACGCGGTACCACTCGCCGTTCGCCACGGCCGGCCCGTACAACGACAACCGCCCCAGGAGTGTGTATGTGCCGCCGCGTACCAGTACCTGGCTTCGCCCCGCGCCGGTCAGGACGAACACCGCGACGTTCAGGACGATGAGGACTTTCGTGACCAGGGGGCCCGCGGCGGCATTCCAGCGCCGCAGCCGTTCTCCGGCGGGTGGCCGCGCCGCCCGGATGCATTCCCAGCACTGGGCTCCCACAGGGGCGTCACGAAGACAGTCCGGGCACGCGGGCCGGCCGCAACGGGTGCACGTCCGCCCCGTCGGCCGATCAGTGTGGTGAAAACACGTCCGGGTGTCGATGCTTCACGACGATACGGCGCCTCGGCGACGCGGGAGCCGCGGGTGCCACCCGTCCGGCTCCGCACCGACGCCGTTTGGCGGGCGTGAGAAGCGCGGGCGAGCGCGTAGAGAACGCGTATATACGACGCGGAATCTTTCCGACGCGTCGTAGAAGAACACGAGAGCCCGACGTGCGCTGCCCGCCGGGCTGATGGAGCCTCTATGAAGACCTACAGGGTGTGAGATGCGCTCGGGCGCGACTGCCGCGCGCCGGCGCGACATCCGGGGGATCGGCGCCTCGGTGCTGGGTCCGCTGCTCGCCGCTGCGGTGCTCCTGCCGTTCCGGTCCGACATCACCTCGGCGAACGTCGCACTCATCTTCGTCGTATGCGTCCTCGGAGGTGCGATCGGGCACGGTCGGGCCGGCGCGATCGTGGCCGCGCTCGGCTCGGCCCTCTGGTTCGACTTCTTCTTCACGCGTCCGTACGGCTCGCTGACGATCAACCGAATCGACGACATCGTGACGACGTGCCTTCTGGTCGTCGTCGGGCTCATCGCGGGCGAGCTCGTCGTTCGCGCCCGCCACAGCGAGCGGATCGCCGACGCCGCCCGTCGCGACGCGGCGAAGCTGCGCAACATCTCCGAGCTCGCCGCTGGTGGAGAGCCGGCCGGTGCGCTCATCCAGCTGGTCGGGCGCGAGCTCGTCGACTTGCTCGGGCTGCGTGGGGCGCGCTGGGAGCGTCCGCCCTACACCTCCGAGCTGCCGGTGCTGCGGCACGGCCGCGTCCTCGTCTCGTCCAACCAACCCGGCGGCCCCGAACGCCTCCTGCACGCGCCCGGGAACCAGATTGCACTGCCGGTGTGGGGTGAAGGTCGAGAGCTCGGCCGTTTCGTCCTGGTTGCGCCATTCGATGCGGTAGGGGTGTCGTTCGATCCGAAAGATCGAGAGGATGCCGTCGCCCTCGCCGATCAGCTCGGCGCCGCGCTCGCCCCTGCCTGGCCCGCCTGAGCCCGCGTCGCTCTCGCGCCTGTGTGTACCGCGTGAGTTTCCGCGACACCCGCGTCAAGAACGCGTGAGGAACAGGTGCAGGGCCCGTAACGACGCTGTAGAAGGGAACCCACGACCGAGGCGTAGTCGGGCGCGGCGGTCGGACGTTCCGGAAGGAGCACAAGAACATGGGCGACGTCGTGTTCATCGCGATCCTGATCGCGTTCTTCGCACTCGCAGTCCTCTTCGTGCGCGCGTGCGACCGCATCATCGGAGACGAAAGCGTCGCCGCGGGCGCCCCCGACGCCGTCGACGCCGAAAAGGCCGCGGCGTGAACCGTGCGGACGGAGCTGCACCCTGGCCGGACGCCCGGGAGGGCGTAGCGGAGGGAGCCATATGAACCGTGCGGACGGAGCTGCACCCTGGGCGGACGCCCGGGAGGGCGCAGCGGAGGGAGCCATATGACCGGCGCGGAAAGCGTCGTGGGGATCGTGCTGGCGATCCTCATCACGGCGTATCTCGTCTACGCGCTGCTCGCCCCGGAGAAGCTCTGATGACCGCAGCAGCATGGGCGGAGCTGGTGCTGCTGGTCGCGTCCCTCGCGGTCAGTACGCCCCTGCTCGGCTCGTACATGGCCAAGGTGTACGAGAACAAACGCGCTCCTGGTGATCGCGTCTTCCGTCCGCTCGAGAACGCGATCTACCGCCTGTGCCGGATCGACCCCGACGGTGAGCAGCGCTGGACCACGTATGCGATCTCCCTGCTCGCGTTCAGCTTCGTCTCAGTCGTCCTGCTCTACGCATTGCTCCGTCTCCAGGGGCACCTGCCCTTCAACCCGGACCACATGAAGGGCGTGAAACCCGCACTGTCGTTCAACACCGCGTCGAGCTTCCTCACCAACACGAACTGGCAGAACTACTCGGGCGAGTCGACCATGAGCTTCCTCAGCCAAATGGCCGGACTCGCAGTGCAGAACTTCCTCTCCGCCGCCGTCGGCATCGCGGTCGCCGTCGCGCTCATCCGTGGACTCGTGCGCCGGCGCACCAACACGCTCGGCAACTTCTGGGTCGACCTCACCCGCACGGTGATTCGCGTCCTCCTGCCGATCTCGATCGTCTTCGGCGTCGTGCTGATGAGCCAGGGCGTGATTCAGAACCTCCACGCGACGCGCACTGTCACCACGGTGACGGGCGCGAAGCAGTCGCTTCCCGGGGGCCCCGTGGCAAGTCAGGAGGCGATCAAGGAAGCGGGCACCAACGGCGGTGGCTTCTACAACGCGAACTCCGCGCACCCGTGGGAGAACCCCAACGGCATCACGAACTTCCTCCAGATCTTCACGCTGCTCATGATCCCGTTCGCGCTCGGGTGGACGTTCGGGAAGATGGTCGGGGACGTCAAACAGGGAGTCGCGCTCATCACCGCGATGTTCGTGCTGTGGCTCGTGATCTCGCTCGTCGCAATGGTCTTCGAGGCCGGAGGCAACCGGAAGCTCAACGCATTCGGCGTCAACCAGCACGCAGTGGCGACGCAGTCGGGCGGCAACATGGAGGGGAAGGAGGTCAGGTTCGGCCCGGCGACCTCGGGGCTCTTTGCCTCATCGACGACGGGCACGTCGACTGGCGCGGTCAATTCGATGCACGACAGCTTCACGCCGCTGGGAGGCGCGGCCCCGCTCGTCAACATCATGTTCGGCGAGGTCGACCCCGGCGGTACGGGCTCGGGCCTCTACGGCATGCTCGTCTTCGCCCTGCTCTCCGTGTTCATCGCCGGGCTGATGGTCGGGAGAACACCGGAGTATCTCGGCAAGAAGATCCAGGGCCCCGAGATGAAACTCGTGGTGCTCTACATCCTGTTCGTGCCGCTCGCAGTGCTGTGCTTCGACGCCGCGTCGGTCGTGCTCAAGACCGCACTGAACCAGCTCGGCAACCCCGGGCCCCACGGGCTCACCGAGATGACGTACGCGTTTACGTCGATGGCGAACAACAACGGGTCCGCGTTCGCGGGGCTCAACGCCAACACCGACTGGTTCAACACGACCGGCGCCATCGCGATGCTGGTCGGGCGGTTCCTTCTGATGATCCCGGTGCTCGCCATTGCGGGCTCGCTCGGGCGCAAGCAGACGGTGCCGGCTTCGAGCGGAACTTTCCCCACGAACGGCCCTCTGTTTGCGACCTTGCTGACCGGCGTCATCGTGATCGTGGTCGGCCTCACGTATTTCCCCGTTGTCGCGCTCGGCCCGGTCGTCGAGCACCTCGTCGGCAAGTTCTAGGAGCGTTTCGTGGCTGCGACACCAGAAACACTCGCCCCACCCCCTGAGACACGACCGCCGAAGGTGCGACGCCGCTCGCCGGGAACACGGTCGCTGTTCGACCCCGCGATCATGCGCCGCGCCGTGGCCGACTCGTTCGTGAAGCTCGATCCGCGCCAGATGGCGCGCAACCCCGTGATGTTCGTCGTCGAGATCGGCAGCGTGCTGACGACGATCCTGTTCTTTCAGAAGCTGCCCTCCGCGAAGACATCGGACAGCGTGTTCACCGGCCTCGTGAGTGCGTGGTTGTGGTTCACCGTGTTGTTCGCCAACTTCGCGGAGGCGGTGGCCGAAGGCCGGGGCAAGGCCCAGGCCGAGACACTGCGAAAGACGCGCTCGGAGACGGTTGCGCGCGTGCGCCAGCCCAACGGATCGGTGGTGGAGAAGGCGTCGACCGCGCTGAACGTCGGCGACCTCTGCGTCGTGTCGGCCGGCGACGTCATCCCCGGCGACGGCGACGTCGTCGAGGGGATCGCGTCCGTGGACGAGTCGGCCATCACCGGCGAGTCGGCCCCGGTCGTCCGCGAGGCCGGCGGGGACCGGAGCGGGGTGACCGGTGGGACCCGGGTGCTCTCGGACGCCATCCTGGTTCGCGTCACCGCGACCGCCGGCAAGTCGTTCCTCGACCGGATGATCGCGCTCGTGGAGGGGGCGGCCCGGCAGCGGACCCCGAACGAGATCGCCCTGTCGCTGGTGCTGTCGGCGTTCACCCTGATCTTCCTGATCGTCACCGCCGCCCTGTGGCCGATGGCGGCCAACGCCGAGGCGTACATGACGGACTTCGTGGGGGCGGACGTGAGGAGCCTGGGTACCGACGTCCCGACCCTGGTGGCGCTCCTGGTCTGCCTGATCCCGACCACAATCGGCGCCCTGCTGGCGGCCATCGGGATCGCCGGGATGGACCGAGCCTTGCGGGCGAACCTGATCGCCAAGAGTGGGAAGGCGGTCGAGGTGGCCGGGGACGTGGACACCCTGCTGTTGGACAAGACCGGGACCATCACGATGGGGAACCGTCGGGCGACCCGGTTCCTGCCGCTGGGCGACCTGGCCGCCGCGGAGGTCGGGCACCTGGCCGCCCTGTCCAGCGCCGCCGACGAGACCCCGGAAGGCAAGAGCATCGTCGAACTGTACCGCCGGCTGCCGGGCGGCAACCCGGCGTCCGCCGCCCCGCCGCCCGGGGCCGAGTTCGTCCCCTTCACCGCCCAGACCCGGATGAGCGGCGTAAATATGAAGGGACAGCAGATCCGCAAAGGCTCAGTGGATGCTATCAGGAAGTATGTACGCGACCAGGGCGGCGAAGTTCCCGATTCCATCGACCGG